>JAEWGQ010000394.1 GCA_023388235.1 Actinomycetes bacterium
TCGCGGCGTTCGTCATGGCGTCCCAGGGCGTGCAGCTCTACCAGCTCCCCATCGACGGGGTCGTGCTGGGGTCGCACCGCGTGATGCTCGGGCTGACCGTCCTCATCGTGGTGGTCGCGATGAACGCGGTGAACTTCGTCGACGGCCTCGACGGCCTGGCCGCCGGGCTGATCGCGATCGGCGGCGCGGGGTTCTTCCTGTACTCGTACCAGCTGTCGCGCGAGGCGAGCCCGGGGGACTTCTCGAACCTCGCGACCCTGGTCGTCGCGCTGCTGGTGGGGGCCTGCATCGGGTTCCTGCCGCACAACTTCCACCCGGCGCGCATCTTCATGGGCGACTCGGGCTCGATGCTCATCGGGCTCGTCATCGCCGGCGCCGGCATCCAGGTCACGGGCCAGATCGACCTGGCCGTGGTGAACACCCGCCAGACGGTCCCGGCGTTCCTGCCGATCCTGCTGCCGGTCGCGGTGCTGCTGCTGCCGCTGCTGGACATGGGGCTGGCGGTGGTGCGCCGGGTGGGGTCCGGGAAGTCGCCGTTCCATCCCGACCGCATGCACCTGCACCACCGGATGCTGGCCCTGGGCCACACGCACCGCCGCGCCGTGGTGATCCTCTACGTCTGGACCGCGCTGTTCACCGGCGCGGCCGTGGCGCTCGTGTGGTTCTCCACGACCTCCGTGCTGATCGGGCTCGCGGGCGGCGTCCTGGTCGCGCTCGGGCTCACGCTCGGCCCGCTGCGCGGCCGCAGCACGCCCGGCGACCCCGGGTGGCCCCCGGCGTCCGGGCCGCCCCGCCCGGGCCCGGGACCGGCACCGGGGAGCCCCGGCGGCCCCGGCACCCCGCCCGCGCGGCACGCCGCCGACCCCCACCGCCACGCCTGGCACGCCACCGGCCTGCCCGCGCTGACCGACCCCGACCCGAGGACGGACCGATGACCGAGCCCACCCCCGCGCCGACCCCGCCCGCCGGGGACAGTCCCGAGGTCGAGGCGGTGTTCCGCCGGGCGCTGCGCGACATGGCGCTGCTCGTCGCCGGCGTCACCGTGCTCGGCGTGGGCGTCGGTGCGCTGGTCGCCGGGACGCCGGGGGTGTGGGGCGCGCTGATCGGCGCGGCCATCGCCCTGGTGTTCTCGGGCACCACGACCCTGGCGATGCTGCGCACGTCGCACACCGCGCCGGGCACGATGATGGCCGTGATCATGGGCACCTGGCTGGGCAAGCTCGCCGTGGTGGTGGTCGTGCTCGCGGTCCTGCGCGGGATGGACTTCTACGACCGGTACGTGCTGGCCGTCGTGGTCGCCGTGGCGGTCATCGGGTCGGCCCTGCTGGACTACCGCGCGGTGGCGCGGGGCAGGGTGCCCTACGTGTCACCCTCCGGCACTGGGCCGAAGGTCCCGAACGGTGACAAGTCGGACGGAGCCGGTCCCGCCATGGGCTAGGCTTCCCCCGACCCACCGACGACGGCCGGGTCCCGGTGGCGTGACCCCAGGGACTGCCCGCCGGAGCCTTCGACCCCAGGAGACTGCTCTGTCCAGCCTTGCGACGATCCTGCCGCTCGCTGCCGAAGGCGAGTCCGGGTTCCACAAGCCGTCGATCGCCGAGTTCTTCCCGCCGGCCATCTGGTTCGAGGGCACGGTCTTCGAGATCAACCGCATCCAGGTGGTGCGGTTCATCGCGGTCGCGGTGCTGCTCACCCTCATGGTCGTGGCGGCCCGCCGCGCGAAGCTCGTGCCCGGCCGCGGCCAGAACGTCGCCGAGTTCCTGCTCGACTTCGTCCGCGTCAACGTCGCCGAGGACATCATCGGCAAGGAGAAGGCGCACAAGTACGTCGCCCTCCTGACGACGATCTTCTTCGCGGTCCTCGCGTTCAACATCACCGGCGTGATCCCGCTGCTCAACATCGCGGGCACCTCGCTGATCGGCCTGCCGGTCATGCTGGCGCTGTGGGTGTACGTCATGTACCTCGCGGCGGGCGTGAAGGCGCACGGCGTGGGCGGGTTCCTCAAGAACAGCCTGTTCCCCCCGGGCGTGCCGCCGTTCCTCTACGTGCTGCTGACGCCGGTGGAGTTCCTGCAGGTGTTCGTCCTGCGGCCGCTCACCCTGGCGATCCGGCTCATGGCCAACATGGTCGCCGGGCACCTCATGCTGGTGCTCTGCTTCTCGGCCACGCAGTTCCTGCTGTTCGAGGCCAGCGGCGGCATGAAGCCGTTCGGCGCGTTCACCCTGGCCGGCGGCTTCGCGATCACCCTGTTCGAGGTGTTCGTCGCGGCCCTGCAGGCCTACATCTTCGTCGTCCTCACGGCCGTCTACCTCAGCCAGTCGATCGAGGACGAGCACTGACCCAGCACTCCCCGGCCGCCGTCACCCGCGGCCGGTACTGAGACGACCACCGGCCGACCGGCCGGTGGCCAAACGGAAGGAACGAGCACAGCGTGTCTCTTCTCGCGGACCCCAGCGTCATCCTTGCGGCCGAGAACGCCATCTCGGGCAACATCGCGACCGTGGGCTACGGCCTCGCGGTTCTCGGCCCGGGCATCGGCCTCGGCATCCTGATCGGCAAGACGGTCGAGGGCATGGCCCGCCAGCCCGAGGTCGCCGGCCAGCTCCGGACCACGATGTTCATCGGCATCGGCTTCGTCGAGGTGCTCGGTCTCCTCGGCCTCATCACCGGCTTCCTGTTCTCGTGATCACCGCCGCGCTTCCCGCGGCGAGCGTCCTGGCCGCGGAGACCGAGGAGGTCGAGGGCATCCGGCTGCTGCTGCCTGCCGGGTACGACATCCTCTGGTCGACCGTCGTCCTCGTGGTCATCGGCCTCGTCTTCTACAAGCTGGTGCTGCCGAGGTTCCAGGCGGTGCTGGACGAGCGCACGGCGAAGATCGAGGGCGGGCTGGCCCAGGCCGCGCACGCCCAGGAGGAGGCTGCCGCGGCGAAGGCCGAGTACGAGCAGCAGCTCCAGGACGCCCGCACCGAGGCCGCCCGCATCCGCGAGGACGCGCGCGCCGAGGCCGGGCAGATCGTCGCCGAGGCCCGCGAGAAGGCGTCCGCCGAGGCCGCCCGCATCGCGGAGACCGCGCAGCGCCAGATCGAGGCCGAGCGCCAGCAGGCCGCCGTCTCGCTGCGCGCGGACGTCGGCGCCCTGGCCACGCAGCTCGCCTCGAAGATCGTCGGCGAGTCCCTGGAGGACGAGGCACGGCGCTCGCGCGTCGTGGAGCGCTTCCTGGACGAGCTCGACGCCCAGACGCCGGCCACCGCGGGTAAGGGGAGCTGATGCGAGGGACGAGCCGGGCGTCGCTGGTCGCCGCGGAGGGCCGGTTCGAGCCGGTGCTGCGGGAGGCCGGCGCGCAGGGGCGGCTGCTCGGGGAGCAGCTGTTCGCGCTGGTGGACGCGCTGGACTCGTCCGGCTCGCTGCGGCGCACCCTGACCGACCCGTCGGCGACGGGCGACGCCAAGGCGGCGCTCGTGGCCCGGCTGCTGACCGACGCCGACCCGCGCGTGGCCGAGGCCGCGCAGGGCCTGGTGCGGTCCCGCTGGTCCGCGGAGGACGACCTCGCCGCGGCGACCGAGCACCTGGCCTTCGAGGCCGTGCTGGCGTCCGCGGAGGCCGACGGCACGCTGGAGCGGGTGCAGGACGAGCTGTTCCGCATCGGCCGGGCGCTCGCCGGGCAGCGTGAGGTGCGCCGGCTGCTGTACGAGGACACGGTGCACGCCGAGGCCCGCGGGGACCTCGTCGACCGCCTGCTCGGCGGCGGCGGGGCGCCCGCGACGCGGGTCCTCGCGCGCCGGGCGGCCGTCGCGCCGCGCGGACGCCGGTTCGTCGCCACGCTCGGCCACCTCGCCGACCTGATCGCCGAGCGGCGCAGCCGCACGGTCGCGACGGTCATCAGCGCGGCGGACCTCAGCGCGGCCCAGCAGCAGCGGCTCGCGGACATCCTCGCCCGCGCGTACGGCCGTGACATGCAGGTGCAGGTCCAGGTGGACCCGCACGTCCTGGGCGGCCTGCGCGTGCAGGTCGGCCCCGAGGTGATCGACGCGACCGTGCTCGCACGGCTGGCGGACGCCCGACGACGACTGGCCAGCTGACGCGCGCGGCGGAGCCGCACGACCAGCACGACACACGTGGGACCGCACGCCGGAAGCGTGCGACACGACAGGAGAGATGCCATGAGCGAGCTGCAGATCCGGCCGGAGGACATCCGCGCCGCGCTGGACAGCTTCGTCACGACGTACGAGCCGACCGGCGCCGCCGCCGAGGAGGTCGGGCGGGTCACCCTGGCCGGCGACGGGATCGCCCGCGTCGAGGGCCTGCCCGGCGCGATGGCGAACGAGCTGCTGCGCTTCGAGGACGGCACCCTGGGCCTGGCCCTGAACCTCGACGTCCGCGAGATCGGCGTCATCGTGCTCGGTGAGTTCACCGGCATCGAGGAGGGGCAGGAGGTCCGCCGGACCGGCGAGGTGCTGTCCGTCCCCGTGGGCGACGCCTTCCTCGGCCGCGTGGTCGACCCGCTGGGCCAGCCGATCGACGGCCTGGGCGAGATCGTCCCCGAGGCGCGCCGCGCCCTCGAGCTGCAGGCCCCCGGCGTCATGGCCCGCAAGTCGGTGCACGAGCCGCTGCAGACCGGCATCAAGGCCATCGACTCGATGATCCCGATCGGCCGCGGCCAGCGTCAGCTCGTCATCGGCGACCGCCAGACCGGCAAGACGGCCATCGCGATCGACACGATCCTCAACCAGAAGGCCAACTGGGAGACCGGCGACCCGGACCAGCAGGTCCGCTGCATCTACGTCGCCATCGGCCAGAAGGGCTCCACCATCGCCGCGGTCCGCGGCGCCCTGGAGGAGGCCGGCGCCCTGGAGTACACGACGATCGTCGCCGCCCCGGCGTCCGACCCGGCCGGCTTCAAGTACCTGGCGCCCTACACCGGCTCGGCCATCGGCCAGCACTGGATGTACGGCGGCAAGCACGTCCTCATCGTGTTCGACGACCTGTCGAAGCAGGCCGAGGCGTACCGCGCCGTGTCCCTGCTGCTGCGGCGCCCGCCGGGCCGCGAGGCGTACCCGGGTGACGTGTTCTACCTGCACTCCCGCCTGCTGGAGCGTTGCGCCAAGCTCTCCGACGAGCTCGGCGGCGGCTCGATGACCGGCCTGCCGTTCATCGAGACCAAGGCGAACGACGTGTCGGCGTACATCCCGACCAACGTCATCTCCATCACCGACGGCCAGATCTTCCTGCAGTCGGACCTGTTCAACGCCGACCAGCGCCCCGCCGTCGACGTCGGCATCTCGGTGTCGCGAGTCGGTGGCGCGGCGCAGGTCAAGGCCATGAAGAAGGTCTCCGGCACGCTGAAGATCGACCTCGCGCAGTTCCGCTCGCTCGAGGCGTTCGCGATGTTCGCGTCCGACCTAGACTCGGCGTCGCGCGGCCAGCTGACCCGTGGGGCGCGCCTCATGGAGCTGCTCAAGCAGGGCCAGTACAGCCCGTACCCGGTCGAGGACCAGGTCGCGTCGATCTGGGCAGGCACCAAGGGCAAGCTCGACGACGTCCCGCTCGAGGACGTCCGGCGGTTCGAGAGCGAGCTGCTCGACAGCCTGCGACGCAACACCGACGTGCTGAGCACCATCGCCGCCACCGGCAAGCTCGAGGACGACGTGGAGAAGGCGCTGGCGGTGGCCGTCGACGAGTTCCGCGCCGGGTTCCTCAAGGGTGACGGCACCCCGCTCATCGGCGGCGAGACGGCTGACGAGGCCGCACCCGTCGAGCAGGAGCAGATCGTCCGACAGAAGAAGGGCTGAGAGTGGCCGGCAGCCAGCGGGTCTACCGGCAGCGGATCCGGTCGACACAGTCGCTGAAGAAGATCTTCCGGGCGATGGAGCTCATCGCGGCGTCCCGCATCGGCCGCGCGCGTGAGCGGGTGACGGCTGCGACGCCGTACTCCCGTGCCATCACGCGCGCCGTCTCGGCGCTCGCCACGCACTCGACGGTGTCGCACCCGCTCCTGCGGGACCGCACGGACACCAATCGGGTCGCGGTGCTGGTGGTCACCTCCGACCGCGGCATGGCGGGCGCCTACTCGGCGAGCGTCATCCGTGAGACCGAGCGCGTGGTCGAGCGGCTCGAGGCGGCCGGCAAGGAGGTCGTGCTGTTCGCGACCGGTCGCCGCGCCGTCTCGTACTACACGTTCCGTGGGCGTGCGCTCGGCGGCTCGTGGGTCGGCAGCTCGGATGCCCCCACCGCCGAGATCGCCGACGAGATCGCGGACACGCTGCTCGGCGCGTTCGAGGCCGAGGCGGACGAGGGCGGCGTCGGCGAGCTGCACGTGGTCTACACGCAGTTCGTCAACATGGTCACGCAGCGCCCGCGGGTCATCCGCATGCTGCCCCTCGAGGTCGTCGAGGGCGTGGCCGAGGCCGACGCCAACGAGGCGCTGCCGCTCTACGACTTCGAGCCCAGCCCTGAAGAGGTGCTGGACGCGCTGCTGCCGCGGTACGTGCGCAGCCGGATCTACAGCTGCCTGCTCCAGGCTGCTGCGTCAGAGCTGGCCTCTCGGCAGCGGGCGATGCACACCGCCACCGAGAACGCCGAAGACCTCATCCGCATGTACACGAGGCTGGCCAACCAGGCGCGCCAGGCCGAGATCACCCAGGAGATCAGCGAGATCGTGTCGGGCGCCGACGCACTCGCCTCCTGAACAGACTGCACCACCATTCCCACGCCGGAGCACGCTCCGGTCGAGCGAAGCGAGGCCAGACATGACCGCCACCACCGTCGACGCCACGGCGACCGACTCCGGCGCGCCCGGAGTGGGCAGGGTCGCCCGCGTGATCGGCCCCGTCGTGGACATCGAGTTCCCGTCGGACCAGATCCCCGAGATGTACAACGCCCTCACGGTCGACATCGACCTGTCCGCGCAGGGCGAGGGCGAGGGCGCCTTCACGATGACGCTCGAGGTCGCCCAGCACCTGGGTGACTCGCTCGTGCGGGCCATCGCGCTCAAGCCGACCGACGGCCTGGTGCGCGGCGCCCTGGTCACCGACACCGGCGCGCCGATCAGCGTGCCCGTCGGCGAGATCACCAAGGGCCACGTGTTCAACGTGACCGGCGAGGTGCTCAACCTGGCCGAGGGCGAGAAGTTCGAGGTCACCGAGCGCTGGCCCATCCACCGCAAGCCCCCGGCCTTCGACCAGCTCGAGTCGAAGACGCAGATGTTCGAGACCGGCATCAAGGTCATCGACCTGCTCACGCCGTATGTGCTCGGCGGGAAGATCGGCCTGTTCGGCGGCGCGGGCGTCGGCAAGACGGTCCTCATCCAGGAGATGATCCAGCGCGTCGCGCAGGACCACGGCGGTGTGTCGGTGTTCGCCGGCGTCGGTGAGCGCACCCGTGAGGGCAACGACCTGATCGGTGAGATGGAGGAGGCCGGGGTCTTCGACAAGACCGCGCTGGTCTTCGGCCAGATGGACGAGCCGCCGGGCACGCGTCTTCGCGTCGCCCTCTCGGCGCTCACGATGGCGGAGTACTTCCGGGACGTGCAGCGCCAGGACGTGCTGCTGTTCATCGACAACATCTTCCGCTTCACGCAGGCCGGTTCCGAGGTTTCGACGCTGCTGGGCCGCATGCCCTCCGCCGTGGGGTACCAGCCGAACCTCGCCGACGAGATGGGCATCCTCCAGGAGCGCATCACCTCGACGCGCGGCCACTCGATCACCTCGCTGCAGGCGATCTACGTGCCGGCCGACGACTACACCGACCCGGCTCCGGCCACGACCTTCGCGCACCTCGACGCGACGACCG
>JAEWGQ010000406.1 GCA_023388235.1 Actinomycetes bacterium
CCGCCGGGCCGGGCGTCCGCCACGGCCCCGCCGGGGACGAGCCCGAGCGCGTCCCACACGCCGGCGGGCAGCGGCTCGGTCGCGATCATCCGGGCGTACGCGGGGGCGACGTCGCGCCGGGACCCGGGCAGCCGGGCCGCCCACGCCTCGACCGCCCGCACGACGGACCGGGCGCGCACGGTGCCCTGGTCGGTGACGACGGCGCCGGGGGAGATCCGCAGCACCCGGGTGCGCTCGGCGATCCGCACGCCCCGGGCCCCGACCACGTCGGCGAGCCCGCGGACGAGCCGCGCCGGCTGCACGCGCGCGGCGTCGGGCGTCCACGCCCCGCCCACCGCACCGGGGACGTGCACGTGCGCGGCGGTCGCGGCGGCGTCGAGCAGCTCGAGCTCGTCGCCCCAGCGCGGCGCCCGGGCGGCCGCGGCGGCGAGCCGGGCGAGGTCGTCCGGGGTGCGGGCCACGGTGACGGCGCCGCCGTACGCGAAGTCGCAGTCGATCTCCTCGGCAGCGGCGACCCCGCCCACCTCGACCACGGCGTCGCGCAGCGCCGCGCGCATCGACCGCGCGGCGTCGGCACCGTGCCGGCGCTCGAGCTCCTCGGCGGCGACGGGGAAGTCCGCGGAGCACCAGCCGCCGCTGCGGCCCGAGGCCCCGGCGCCGGCGACGTCCTGCTCGACGACGAGCACGTCCAGCGCGGGGTCGGCCTCCAGCAGGTAGTAGGCCGTCCACAGGCCGGTCAGGCCCGCGCCGACCACCACGACGTCGGCGGTCGTGTCGCCGTCCAGGGGGTCGCGGGCCTCGATGGGCGCGTCCTCGGCGACCTGGTCGAGCCACAGGGACAGGCCGGCGACGTCCCGGCCGGCGGTCCAGGCCACGGCGGGGGCCTGCGGGGCGGGCGGGGCGGGCGTCACGGACCCGATCGTCGCCCGCCCCGGCCGGGCGCACAAGCGCGGTCGCGCGCCCCGGGTGCTCCCACCCGGGTCGTGGTCGTACCAGCGGGTGAACCCTGGCCGCCCGCAGGGCGCGTCGCCGCGCGCGCGGGGTAGCGTGCCTCGACCCCGACTCCGGAGCCGCCATGTCCGCACCGTCGCCCGAACCCCGGGACCTGCTCGCGGCGCGCCGGTCCGGGGACCCGACGCTGGGGCTCGTCCGCCGGGTGCTGCTGGTCTGCCTGGCCGGGGGAGCGGCGGTGGCCGCGGCCGTGCTGGTGCTGCGCTGGGACGACCCGATGCTGCGCGTGGGGTCGCCGGTGCTGCTCGTCGTGCTGGTGCTGTTCGGCTGGGTGGTGCTGCGCCGGCCGCGGGCGACGGTCCCGGTGGCGCGCGTGGTCCTCACCGGGCTCGACCTGCTGTGGCTGGCGACCCTCGCGAGCCGCCTGGCGACGCCCGCGGGCGGGGGCTGGGACGCGCTGTTCCCGACGACCTTCATGGGCCTGGCGCTGTTCGTGGTCATCGCGTACCTGGTGTACCCGACGCGGTTCGCCGCGCTGCACGCCGGCGCCCTCGTGCTCGCGACGGTGGCGGTCGGCCTCGTCGCGCTGGCCGGCGGCCCCGACGACGGCCGGCAGGCCGCGCACGCCGTCGACCTGGTCCGGTACGCCGTGTACCTGGCGGTGCTCGCGGCGATGGTCTGGGTGCTGTCCCGCACCAAGGAGCTCGCGACGCGCGCGTTCCTGGTGGCCGAGCGGGCGAGCGCGGAGGCCGCGTCCATGCGGGAGATGGCCCACCGCGACGCGCTGACCGGCGCCGCGAACCGGCGGCGGCTCGAGGACGAGCTCGCCTACCAGGCCCGCGTCGTCGGCGCCGGGCTGGAGGTGGCGGTCGTCTACCTGGACCTCGACCGGTTCAAGCTGGTGAACGACACCCTCGGGCACGCCGTGGGGGACCGGGTGCTGGTCACCGTCGCCCGCGCCCTGGAGCAGCAGGTGCGCTCCGGCGACCTCGTCGCGCGGCTCGGGGGCGAGGAGTTCGTGGTCGTGGCGCCCGGCATGTCGCTGGAGGACGCCCGGGAGATGGCCGAGCGGCTGCGGACGGCGCTGCCGCGCGCGGTGCGGCGGGCCGTCGACGTGCACGTGACCGCCAGCCTCGGGGTGACGGCCCTGCACGCGGGGGAGGAGCCCGCCCGGGCCATCGAGCGGGTGGACGCGCTGATGTACCGCGCCAAGCGCGGCGGGCGGGACCGCGTCGTGGTCGGCGACGTGCCCGACGACCCGGCGGACGTCCAGCCCGCGTCCAGGTCGAGGGGGCAGGATGGGGTGTCGCCCGCCGGCGGCGACCCCGCTCCCCGCGACGAGGAAGGTGCCGCATGGCCTACGTGATCGGCGTGCTCGTGCTCGTCGTGGGCATCCTGGTGTCCATCGCCCTGCACGAGGTCGGCCACATGGTGCCCGCGAAGCGCTTCGGCGTGCGCGTCAGCCAGTACATGGTCGGGTTCGGCCCGACCCTGTGGTCGCGCACCCGCGGCGAGACCGAGTACGGCGTCAAGGCGATCCCGCTCGGCGGCTACGTCCGGCTCATCGGCATGTACCCCACCCCCGAGGCGGTCGGGAACCCGCCCGTGCGGGGGTTCTTCAGCCGCATGGCCGCCGACGCCCGCGAGGCGAGCGCCGAGGAGATCCGCCCCGGCGAGGACCACCGCGCCTTCTACCGGCTGTCCACGCCGAAGAAGCTCGTGGTGATGCTCGGAGGGCCGGTCATGAACCTGCTCATCGCCGTGGTGCTGCTGGCCGTCGTGCTCGTCGGCATCGGCACCCAGGGCGCGAGCACCACGCTGGCGTCCGTGAGCCAGTGCGTGCTCCCGGCGGACTCGACCGCCACCACGTGCTCGGACTCCGACCCGGCGGCACCCGGCGCGGAGGCGGGTCTGCGCCCCGGCGACACCGTCGTGTCGTACGACGGCGTCGCGGTCGAGAGCTGGGAGCAGCTGTCCGGGATGATCCGGGCCTCCGGCGGCGAGTCCGTGCCCGTCGTGGTCGAGCGGGACGGGGAGCGCCGCACGCTCGAGGTGACGCCGGTGGTCGCCGAGCGGCCCGTGGTCGGCGACGACGGCCGGGTGGTCGTGGGCGACGACGGCGAGCCCGTCACCGCGAGCGTCGGGTTCCTGGGGGTCAGCCCCGGCACCGAGCTGCAGCGCCAGCCCGTGTCGGAGGTCGCGACCCTCACGGCGGACGCCGTGTGGCAGACCGGCAAGGCCGTCGTGACGCTGCCGGCCAACCTGGTGGGCATCGCGCAGAGCGCGTTCGGCGGCGCGGAGCGGGACGACAGCGGCGTGCTCGGCCCGGTGGGCATCGCGCGCCTGGCCGGCGAGGTCGCGTCCAGCGACGTCCCGGGCGTCGGCGTGGCGGAGCGGGTGTCGGCGATGCTCAGCCTGCTCGCCTCCCTCAACATCGCGCTGTTCGTGTTCAACCTGATCCCGCTGGTGCCGCTCGACGGCGGGCACGTCGCCGCGGCGCTGTGGGAGGGGCTGAAGCGGCAGGTCGCCCGGCTGCGGAACCTGCCCCGCCCGCGCCCGGCCGACGCGGCCCGGCTGCAGCCCGTCGCGCTCGCGGTGTTCGTGCTGCTCGGCGGCATGGGCCTGCTGATCGCGTACGCCGACATCGTCAGCCCCGCCACGCTCGGCTGACGGCGGTGGGCGGCCGGACGGCGCGCGGGTCGCGGGGTGCGACCGGCCCCGGCGGTGGGATGATGAGCGCGTGACGACCCCCATCAGCCTGGGCATGCCCGAGGCGCCCGCGCCGGTGCTGGCCCCGCGCCGGCCCACCCGCAAGATCCGGGTGGGACGGGTCGAGGTCGGCGGCGACGCGCCCGTGAGCGTGCAGTCGATGACCACGACGCTCACCGCCGACGTCAACGCGACCCTGCAGCAGATCGCCGAGCTCACCGCCGCCGGGTGCGACATCGTGCGGGTGGCGGTCCCGAGCCAGGACGACGCCGACGCGCTGCCCGCCATCGCGCGCAAGTCCCAGATCCCCGTGGTCGCGGACATCCACTTCCAGCCGCGGTACGTGTTCGCGGCGATCGACGCGGGCTGCGCGGCCGTGCGGGTCAACCCGGGGAACATCCGCAAGTTCGACGACCAGGTGCGCGAGATCGCTCGCGCCGCGCAGGACGCCGGCGTCTCCCTGCGCATCGGCGTCAACGCCGGGTCCCTCGACCCGCGCCTGCTGGCGAAGTACGGCAAGGCCACCCCCGAGGCGCTCGTCGAGTCCGCCGTCTGGGAGGCGTCGCTGTTCGAGGAGCACGACTTCCACGACTTCAAGATCTCGGTCAAGCACAACGACCCGGTGGTGATGGTCCGGGCGTACGAGCTGCTGTCCGAGCGCGGCGACTGGCCGCTGCACCTCGGCGTCACCGAGGCCGGGCCGGCGTTCCAGGGCACCATCAAGTCCGCGACCGCGTTCGGCGCGCTGCTGAGCAAGGGCATCGGCGACACCATCCGGGTGTCCCTGTCCGCGCCGCCGGTCGAGGAGGTCAAGGTCGGCATCCAGATCCTGCAGTCGCTGAACCTGCGCCCGCGCAAGCTGGAGATCGTGTCCTGCCCGTCGTGCGGGCGGGCCCAGGTGGACGTCTACACCCTGGCCGAGCGGGTCACGGCCGGCCTGGAGGGGCTGGAGGTGCCGCTGCGCGTGGCCGTCATGGGCTGCGTCGTCAACGGCCCCGGCGAGGCGCGCGAGGCCGACCTCGGCGTGGCGTCCGGCAACGGCAAGGGGCAGATCTTCGTCCGCGGCGAGGTCGTCCGCACCGTGCCGGAGGCGGCGATCGTCGAGACCCTGATCGACGAGGCCATGCGCCTCGCGGACGGCATGGAGCCGCTGCCCGGCGGCGGGCCCGTCGTCACGGTGGGCTGACCGGCGTGCGCGGCCCGCGCGGGGACCTGGCCGGAGCCGTCGGCGCCGGGCGCGGCACCGCGCGCGTGCTCGGCGAGGCGGACCTGCCGGCGGCGCTCGGCGTCTGCGCGCAGGACCCCGTGGCCGCCGTGCTGGCGACCACCCGGCTGGAGCAGGCGCAGCAGCACGGCCTGCGCCGCTCCGGCGGGCAGCTGTGGGGGTACGAGGTCGACGGCCGCCTGGCCGCGGTGTGCTGGGCCGGCGCGAACGTCGTCC
Organism: Actinomycetes bacterium; assembly: GCA_023388235.1. Taxonomy (GTDB): domain Bacteria; phylum Actinomycetota; class Actinomycetes; order Actinomycetales; family Cellulomonadaceae; genus Cellulomonas. The sequence goes on from JAEWGQ010000406.1 coordinate 5,102, forward strand.
CCGTCGTGCCCGACGCGGGGGTGCGGCCGGACGCCCTGGACGCGTTCGCGGCGTTCGGCCGGGCGCAGGGCCGGCGGTGCTCGTCGGTCGTCGGGGACGCCGACGCCGTCCTCGGCCTCTGGGACCGGCTCGCCCCCGCGTGGGGGTCGGTGCGCGAGGTGCGGGCCGACCAGCCCTCGATGGTGCTCGACCACCCGCCGGTGGTCGCGCCCGACCCCGCGGTGCGGCGCTCCGTGCCCGACGAGTACGGCATCGTGCTGCCGGCGTGCATCCGGATGTTCACGGAGGAGGTCGGCTACTCCCCGGTGGTCGGCACCGGCGGGGCGTACGAGGCCCGGGTGCGGTCGCTGATCCGCGACGGCCGGTCGTTCGTGCGCGTGGAGGAGGCCGCGGGCGCGCCGCAGGTGGTGTTCAAGGCCGAGCTCGGCGCCGTCGCGGGCGGCGTCGCGCAGGTGCAGGGCGTCTGGGTCGACCCGGCGCGCCGCGGGGAGCGGCTGTCGGAGAGCGGCATGGCCGCCGTCGTCGAGCTCACCCGGCGCGACGTGGCGCCGACCGTGTCGCTCTACGCCAACCACTACAACGAGCGGGCGCTCGCGGCCTACCGCGCCGTGGGGTTCCGCCAGGTGGGGACGTACGCGACGGTGCTGTTCTAGTCAGCGCAGCAGCCGGGACATCCGCCGGTCGGCGAGCGGCGTGCCGCCGGTCTGGCAGGTCGGGCAGTACTGCAGCGACGAGTCGGCGAACGACACCTCGTGCACCGTGTCGCCGCACGGCACGCCGTCCCAGCCCGGGCAGGGCTCGCCGGTGCGGCCGTGCACGCGCATGCCGCGCCGCTTCGCGTCCTTGAGCTCCGCCGCGGGCCGGCCGGCGGCCGCGGCGACGGCCTCGCGCAGCACCCCGACGGTGGCGGCGTGCAGGCGCTCCACGCGGTCGGCGTCGAAGGAGCGGGTCAGCGCGAACGGGCTGGTGCGCGCGACCAGCAGGATCTCGTCGGAGTACGCGTTCCCGATGCCGGCGATCGTGCCCTGGTCGCGCAGCAGCCCCTTGACCTGCTGGTTGCGGGCCTGCATCAGCTCGCCCAGCCGCGCCGGCGTGAACGCGGGGGACAGCGGCTCGACGCCCAGGCTCGCGACCTGCGGCACGTCCGCCGGGTCGGCCACCACGGACACCGCCAGCCGCTTGCGGGTGCCCGCCTCGGTGAGGTCGAAGCCCGACCCGTCGTCCAGCCGCACCCGCAGGGCCAGCGGCGACTTCCCGGGCCGGACGGGCGTGGCCGGCAGGGCGTCCGACCAGCGCAGCCACCCGGCGCGCGCGAGGTGGAAGACCAGGTGCAGCGGGTCGCCGCCGTCCGCCGGGCGCACCGCGAGGTCCAGCCACTTGCCGTGCCGGTCGCAGCCGGTCACCGTGCCGCCCGCGAGGTCCTGCGGCGCCGGGCGGAACGTCTTCAGCGCGCTGATCGCGCCCACCTCGACGCCCGCGACGGTGCGCCCGACGGCGCGCTCGCGCAGGAAGACGGCCAGCGACTCGACCTCGGGCAGCTCCGGCATGCCCCCATCGTGGCGCAGACCAGGCCCCGGGCGCGCACTAGGCTGCCCCTCATGCTGCTGCGCCTCTCCACGCTCTTCGTCCGCACGCTGCGCGAGGACCCGGCCGACGCGGAGGTGGCCAGCCACAAGCTGCTCGTCCGCGCCGGCTACATCCGCCGCGCCGCCCCGGGGATCTACACCTGGCTGCCGCTCGGCCTGCGGGTCCTGGGCAAGGTCGAGCAGGTCGTGCGCGAGGAGATGGCCGCCGCCGGCGCGCAGGAGGTGCACTTCCCGGCGCTGCTGCCGCGCGAGCCGTACGAGGCGACGAACCGCTGGACGGAGTACGGGCCGAACCTGTTCCGGCTGCGCGACCGCCGCGAGAACGACTACCTGCTCGCGCCGACGCACGAGGAGATGTTCACGCTCCTGGTCAAGGACCTGTACTCCTCGTACAAGGACCTGCCGCTCACGCTGTTCCAGATCCAGACCAAGTACCGCGACGAGGCCCGGCCGCGCGCCGGCCTGATCCGCGGGCGCGAGTTCATCATGAAGGACGCGTACTCCTTCGACGTGGACGACGCCGGCCTGGAGGCGTCGTACCAGGCGCAGCGCGCCGCGTACCGGCGCGTGTTCGAGCGCCTCGGCCTGGAGTACGTGATCGTCGCGGCCACGTCCGGCGCGATGGGCGGCTCCCGCTCCGAGGAGTTCCTCAACCCGACGGCCATCGGCGAGGACACGTTCGTGCGCTCGCCCGGCGGGTACGCCGCGAACGTCGAGGCCGTCACGACGGTCGTCCCGCCGGCGCTGCCGTACGACGACGCCCCCGCCGCGCACGTCGAGGACACCCCCGGCACCCCGACCATCGACTCCCTGGTGGCCGTCGCCAACGAGCGGTTCGCCCGCCCGGACCGCGCCTGGACCGCCGCGGACACGCTGAAGAACGTCGTCCTGGCGCTCGTGCACCCCACGGGCGAGCGCGAGCTGCTGGTGGTCGGCCTGCCCGGCGACCGCGAGGTCGACCTCAAGCGCCTGGAGGCCGCGCTGGCCCCGGCCGAGGTCGAGACCGCCGTCGAGGCGGACTTCGCCGCGCACCCCGAGCTGGTCAAGGGCTACATCGGCCCGGCCGTGCTCGGCCCGAACCGCGAGGGGCTCGCCGCGGACGCGCCGGGGCGCACCGCGCTGCGGTACCTGCTCGACCCGCGGGTGGTCGAGGGCACCCGGTGGATCACCGGCGCGAACGAGGCCGGCCGCCACGTGTTCGACCTCGTGGCGGGGCGCGACTTCACCGCCGACGGCACGGTCGAGGCGGCCGAGGTCCGCGCCGGGGACGAGGCGCCCGACGGCTCCGGCCCGCTGGAGCTCGCCCGCGGCATCGAGATCGGGCACATCTTCCAGCTCGGCCGCAAGTACGCCCAGGCGCTCGGCCTGACCGTGCTCGACCAGAACGGCAAGTCCCAGGTCGTCACGATGGGCTCCTACGGCATCGGCGTCAGCCGCGTGCTCGCCGCGCTCGCGGAGGCGAACCACGACGACAAGGGCCTCGCGTGGCCGGCCACCGTCGCGCCGGCGCACGTGCACGTCGTCGCCACCGGCAAGGACCCGGCCGTCTTCGAGGCCGCCGAGTCCCTCGCCCGGACGCTCGACGCCCGCGGCATCGAGGTGCTGTACGACGACCGCCCGAAGGTCTCGCCCGGCGTGAAGTTCGCGGACGCCGAGCTGCTCGGCGTGCCGCTCGTGGTCGTCGTCGGCCGCGGCCTGGCCGACGGCCTGGTCGAGGTCCGGCCGCGCGTCGTGACCGAGGACGGGCCGCAGGCGGAGCAGGTCCCGGTGGCCGCCGCGGCGGACCGCGTCGCCGAGCTCGTGGACGCGCTGCTCACGGCCTGAGGTCGCCCGGCGACCCCGGGCGTCGCGCCGGACGCCGCGCCGGCCCCGGGGTCACGCTGGAC
>JAEWGQ010000006.1 GCA_023388235.1 Actinomycetes bacterium
GACGGGCCCGCGCCGCCGGGCGGTCCGCCGCCCGCCGGGTGCGACCCGCGTCAGCCGAGGCCGACGCGCCGGCCCTCGCGGACGTCCGCCTGCGTGACCGCCGCGGCGTCCGTGAGCGCCGCGACCACGGACAGCAGCGGCCCGTCCGGCATCGCCACCGTCGCCACCAGGGCCCACGCGACCTCCGCCCCGTCGTCGCCGTCGGGCAGCACCTCGACGCCCACGACGCCCGCACCCAGGTCGGCCAGCGCCAGGACGGCGGTCGACCCGACGGGCACCTCGACCTCGCGCGTGCCCAGCGGGCCGGAGGCGCCGTAGGCGCGGACCGTCACGGTCACGGTGGGGCCCGACGGCGCCGCGACGGCGTCCGGGTCCGGCACCTGACCGGGGGTCGGCTCGGGCGTGGGCGTCGCGGACGGGGCGGGGGCCGGCTGCGCGTCCGGGTCGCCCGTCGGCACGGCGCCGATCGCGAGCGTGGCGGCGGCCCCCGCCGGCACCGCGGCCAGCCCCGAGCCGGTGGTCGTCGACGCCGACCACGCGCGTTCGAGGCGCGGGCCGTCGTCCAGCTCGCCGGGCTCGCCGGCCCGCGCGATCATGCCGCCGGCGACCACCGGGGCGGTCGACTCCACGACCGCGGTGTACGTCCCCGCCGCGAGGCCGCCGAGCGGCAGGTCGGTGACAGCACCCGGCGGGAGGTCGACCTGCTCCGCGCCGGGCAGCGCGACGTCGCCTCCCGGCCCGAGCAGGCGCACCGACACCGTCGCCGGCTCGTCCCCCGGCACGAGCAGGCGCAGCGCGCCGGCCTGCGGGTCGTCGACGTCGACCGCGGGGACGGCCAGCCCGGGCACCACCTGGGTGGTCGCCGGCGCGGCACCCGCGGTCACCAGGTCCGTCCCGCGGGGCGTGAACCCGTCGAGCAGCGCGTCCTGCAGGTACGCGGACACCTGCCCGCCGGACGCCGAGACGTGCACCACGGTGCGGCGCTGCTCGGCCGCGAGGCCCGGCAGCACGACCGCGCGCTGCGCCCCCGGCGCGACGAGCAGCGTGCCGCCCGCGGCCAGGTCCACCGCGCCGTTCGGGCCCCAGAGCTCGACCGTCACCTCGGCGGCCGTCGCGCCCGGGTTCACCACCACCAGGTCCGCCGTGCTCTCGAGCGCGGTGCTGCCCCCGACCAGCCACACGTCCGACGCCGGGCGCGCGCACGACCCGGCCGCGAGGCCGCGCAGGTCCCCGTCCGCGACCCGCGACGACGTCGCACCGGCGACCCGCGCCGGCTCGCCGTCGACGGGCTCGGCCCGCAGCACCACGGGCGCCGCCGGCGACGCGAGGGCCGCGACGCCGCCGTCCAGGTCGGTCGCCGTCCCGTCGAGCGGGGTCAGCGACGCCGTGCCCGAGGCCACGGTGTCGAAGGCGGTGACGGTCTCGGCGGGGGCCACCGGCACGCGCCGGAAGGCGGAGTCCCCCGACGCCGCGTCGTCCGGCAGCCGCAGCGGCCCGGGGCACACCAGGGTCGTCGACGCCGCGGCCACCTCGACCGTCTCGGGCGGCACCGGGGCGGCCGGGCCGGGCGCCGGCAGCGTCGTCGCGGCGGCCACGAGGCCACCCGTCAGCCCGAGCACCAGGACGCCCGACAGCAGGCGCGCCACCCGCCCGCGGCGGCTCCGCGTCGTCGTCGTCATCGTCTCCCCGCCCGCCTGCGCCGCACCGGCAGGGCCAGCAGCAGCGCCAGCAGCCCCACGGTGCCCTGCGCCACCGTCCACGCCGTCTCGTCGGGGGCCACGTGCCCGACCACCAGCCGGCCGCCGTCGGCGCCGACCTCGAACGTCTGGCGCCAGCCGTCCGCGACCGCGCGCAGCGGCACGCCGTCCAACGTCGCCCGCCACCCGGGGTCCGCACGCTCGGCGAGCACCAGCAGCCGGTCGGCGCCCCCCGGCCCGATGGTCGCGTCGACCCGCCCGATCACGCCGGGGAGCGCCGGCACCGGCACCGCGTCGGCCGCGAGCGCCGCGGCGTCACCGGACGCGTCCGGGACCAGCCGCGCCCACGCCCCCACCGCGGTGGGGCTGTCGGCGTCGCCGCTGGGCTGCACCCGCCAGATCACGCCGGACCGCCCGTCGGTGATCCGCTCGAGCCCCGGCGTCGCGTCGAGCCGGCCCACCAGCGCCGTGCGCGCCTGCCGCAGGGCCACGTCGTCCGCCCGGTCGGCGGGCAGCGGCGGCACCAGCACGTCGGCGACCGCGAGCGCGGCCAGGTCGGCGGCGACGTCCGTGCTGGACCCCACCGACAGCGTGCCCACCACGGCCTCGACCTCCGCGGTCGCGTCGTCCGGGGCCGCGACCGCCGGGTCCGCCAGGTCGCCGGACAGGCCCGCCGTGCGCACCGACGCGGCGCCCTCGACGACCTGGGGCCCGTTCCCCCGCAGCAGCTGCCAGTCGAGGACGTCGCCCGCGGCGGGCGCCAGCGCCAGCACGCGCGGCGCGTCGGCCGACGTCTGCGTCTGGCGGCCGATCGCCGGGACGACGGCCCGGTTCATGGCGACGAGCTCGGAGGCCTCCCCCCGGCGCGCCTGCACGGCCCAGCCGCCCCACGCGAGCAGCGGCGGCACCACGACCAGCAGCGCCACGACCGCGACGCTGAGCTGCCGCCAGCCGAACGACGCCCGGGCCAGCCGCTCCTGCAGCCCGCGGGTGCCGGTCACCGCGGCGGTCAGCAGGCCCGCGAACGCGAACGAGACCCCGGACCCGGCCCAGCCGGTGACGAGCACGCCGTCGTCCACCGCCACGACCACCCGGCCGGCCACCACGGCCACGGCCAGGCCGGCGGCGGCGGCGCACCAGCCGAGCCGCACCGCCCGCGCCTGCGGCGCCCCGCGCAGCAGCGCGAGCACGGCGAGCAGCAGCACGGCGCCGCCGGTCAGCGCCGGCCACCAGGCGACGACCTGCTCCGGCGTCCACGAGGGCAGCCACGACGGCACCAGCGCCGCGCCGTCCGCGGGCACGCCCAGCAGCAGCTCGACCGGCGTCGCCGGGGCGCTCGCCACCGGGG
>JAEWGQ010000008.1 GCA_023388235.1 Actinomycetes bacterium
GTGCTGGCCGCCGCCGGGTCGGCCGCCGCCCAGCTCGGGCAGGTGATGACCGCGGCGCTGCGGGACGCCCAGGCCGCCGGTGGCGCCGGCGCCGACGTCCCCGCGGTCGCCGTCCCCGAGTTCGAGGGCACGCCCCGTCCTCTGGACGAGCTCGCGGAGCTCGCCGTCGCGCGGCTCGGCCGGACGGACCAGGGCGCGGTGGACGCACCCCCGACGGCCAGCGGGTCGGCCGGGCCGCAGGTCACCGTGACGCTCGGCCCGGGCGGCCTCGTCGGGTGCGACGTGGACGAGCGCTGGGCCGCGCACCAGACGGGGATCGCCCTGTCGACGGCGCTCACCCAGGCGCTGGCGGACGCCGGGCGGGCGCTCGCCGAGCAGGACGCCCGGCGACGGGAGCAGGACACGCTGCTGGCGGAGGCGTTCGCGCACCTGCGCGCGCTCGCGCCGGCCCAGGGGGAGGAGCAGGCATGACGGACATCGACGTCGTCACCGCGGCGCTGCGCTCGGAGGCGCAGACGTGGGACACCGAGGCGGACGCGATCGGGCAGGTGGCGGCCTCGGTCGAGGGCCTGCGGCTGAACTACCTGACCGCCGGCATCTTCGCGCTCGTCGTCTCGGACTACGAGGCGGCCGTCGACCAGGTCGGCGCACGCTGCCGCGAGGGGGCGACGGCGATGCGCAACATCGCCACGGCGCTGCGCGCGAACGCGCAGGCCTACGACGACCGGGACGCGGACGTCGCCGAGCACGTCGCCGGCGCGTACTGACGAGGGGGACGGATGAGCGGCTTCAGCGTGGCCACCTTCGAGGCCACCATCGAGGAACTGCAGGACGGGCTGAGCAACCTCTCGGGGCAGCTCGCCAGGGTGGGACCGGCCGTGCGCTCGGCCACGTCGATCCCCCTGATGCCGGACTTCGTCAAGGACGGCCTGGTGTGGTGCGGGGAGCGGCTGCTGGAGATCGGCAAGCAGGTGCTCGACAAGATCGGCGAGCTGCTGCAGGGCGCCGTCGCGCCGGTCGGGTTCTTCTTCCGGGCGTCCGACTGGCACGAGAACATCGGCGGCCCCGCGTCCGGCGTCGCCGCGGCGGTGAACCCCAACGCGCTGCGCGCGACGCTCGACTGGGAGGGTGACGCGGCGTCCGCCTACACGCGGTCCGTCGCCGGGCAGACCACGGCCGCCGCCGCGATCCAGTCGGTGTCGTCCAGCATGGCGACGTCCCTGGTGACGTGCGCGGTCGCCGGCCTGGCGTTCTACGTCGCGATCGCCGTCATCCTCGCCAAGCTCATCGCCGCCACGATCGCCGCGATCGTCGCCCTCGGCTCGGTCGTGTTCTCGTGGGCCGGCGTCGGCATCATCATCGAGGAGGCCGCGGTGAACACCGGCCTCATCATCGCCGCGGTCACCACCCTCGTCGCGGTGCTCGGCGCGCAGGGCAACGCGATCGTCCAGATCAAGGGCGCCGTCTCCTCCGGCGGGGCGTTCCCCGGCGGCGCGTGGCCGGAGGGCGCGGCGTGACCGGCGCGCCCGGCGGGCCGCTGTCCCCCGACGCCCAGGCGCGGCGCCGGCGCACCGTCGTCACCACCGTCGTGGTGGTGGTCGGCCTGCTGGTGCTCGCCATGGCGTGGCAGCTGGGCCGCACCACCGGCGCGGGCGGGGTGCTCGCGCTGCTGGGGCTCGTGGTCGTCATCGGCGTGATCGCCGGGCTGCTGCTGCGCTCCGACCGGCAGCGGCGCACCTCGACGGCACCCGCCGACCCGGCGCTGCGCGCGAACCCGCCGCTGGACCTCGAGCGGGTGCGCGCGCAGCGCGCCCAGGGCGGTCCGGTCGCCGCGACCCGCGAGGTGCGGCGCCAGGCGCCGTGGCTCACGCTCGCGGAGGCCGCGGCGATCGTGGACCGGCTGGGCTGAGCGTCAGGCCGTCGCCGTCGGCAGGCCCTCGGAGGGCTGCACCACCACGAAGCCCGGGCCGTGGAACGCGTACTGGAACGCCTCGCCCGTGCCGCCGCGCAGCATCGAGCTCATGTTCATGCTGGACACGAGCCCGGGCGTGAGGTTCGCCGACCAGCACACGGCCGCGTTCGGGTCGACGTAGGTCGGCTGCTGCGAGCAGTCGAGGATCATCGGCTGGCCGTGCGACGTCAGCGCGACCGTGCCGTGCCCCTGCAGCAGGGTGTTGAAGAACCCGCCGGTCATCATGCCCGCGCCGCGCGTGCGGTGGATGTCCCACTGCACCTCGGCGTCGAACGCCAGCAGCGACGAGCCGCCCACGCTCAGGGCGTCCCCCTCGAGCTGCAGCAGGAAGACGTGCTCCGCCGCGCGGGCGAAGAACACCTCCCCCGGGCCGGACACCCGCATGAGCGACTGGTCGTCGGAGCTGACCGCGCGCTTGACGAACCGGGCCAGCGACCCGGACGACTCGTGGTGGAACTGGACCTGGCCCTGGTGGGCGACCATCGCGCCCTTCGCGGCGAGCACGTCCGGCCCGAGGGTGACCTTGAGCATCTTGGTGCTCTGCAGGGCGAAGCGGTCGGTGGACTGGACCTCGGCGTGGGCCTGGTCGAACAGGGGGCTGCGCATGGGGTCGATCCTGCCGCACGCCGGGGCGTCCGGGGGCGCGTCCCGGTGGTGCGTCCGGGGGCGCGTGTCGGTGGCGAGTCCGGGGGTGCGTCCCGGTGGCGCGTCCCGGGGGGCAGGACCGGCGCGCGCGGACGCCGCCCCCGGGTCGCGACCTCAGAGCTTGGTGACGGGCGAGTACCGCAGGAGCAGGCGCTTGGTGCCCTCGGACCCGAAGTCGACCTTCGCCACCGCGTTCGGTCCCCCGCCCTCGACGGCGACCACGGTCCCGAGCCCGTACGCGTCGTGCGTGACCCGGTCCCCCACCGCGAGCGTCGGGATGGCGGCGTCCGGTCGCGGCGTCGCCGAGCCGAACGTCGCGCCGCCGGAGCCGGGGGCCTTGCGGGCCGGCTCGGCGGCGCCCCGGCGCGCGGCACCCTCCTTGCGCCAGCCGCCACCCCCGCCGCCGGTCCCGCCGGAGCCGTACCCGCCGCCGCCGGACGCGTAGCCCGACCGGCCGCCGAGGAACCCGCCGGGGCCGCGCAGCCGGTCGTTCGAGGACTCGCGCCGCCGCCAGTCGAGCAGCTCCTCCGGCAGGTCGTCGAGGAACCGGCTGGGCGGGAACTCGTTCGGCACGCCCCACGCGGTGCGGACCGCCGCGCGCGAGATGTACAGCCGCTGGCGCGCGCGGGTCAGCCCCACGTACGCGAGCCGGCGCTCCTCCGCGAGCTGGTCGGTGTCCGCCAGCGACCGCATGTGCGGGAACGTCCCGTCCTCCATGCCGGTGAGGAAGACGACGGGGAACTCGAGGCCCTTGGCGGTGTGCAGGGTCATCAGCGTGATGACGCCCTGGTCGGGCTTGCCGTCGTCGCCGCCGTCGTCCGACGGGATCTGGTCGGAGTCCGCGACGAGCGACACCCGCTCGAGGAAGTCGGCGAGGTCGCCCTCGGGGTCCGACTGCTCGAACTCGCTGGCCACGGCGTGCAGCTCCGCGAGGTTCTCGACCCGCGTCTGGTCCTGCGGGTCCTCGCTGGCGCGCAGCTCGGCGAGGTAGCCGGACCGGTCGAGCACGGCGCCCAGGATCTCCGCCGGGCCCGCGCCGGAGTCCGCGAGCGCCCGCAGGTCCGCCATCATGTCGGCGAAGGCGCGCAGCCCCGTGACCGCCCGCGTGCCGAGCCCCGGCACCTCCTCCAGCCGGTCGAGCGCCGCGCCGAACGAGATCCGCTCCCGCTCGGCGAAGCCCGCGACCATCGCCTCGGACCGGTCCCCGAGCCCGCGCTTGGGGACGTTGAGGATGCGCCGCAGGTTGACGTCGTCGTCCGGGTTCGCGACGGCCCGCAGGTACGCGACCGCGTCCTTGATCTCCTTGCGCTCGTAGAACCGGGTGCCGCCGACCACCTTGTAGGGCAGCCCGACGCGGATCAGCACCTCCTCGAGCGCGCGGGACTGGGCGTTCGCGCGGTAGAAGATCGCGACGTCGCCCGGGCGCACCCCGTCGGAGTCCCCGAGCCGGTCGACCTCCTCGGCGACGAACCGGGCCTCCTCGTGCTCGTTGTCCGCCACGTAGGCGACGATCTTCGGCCCCGAGCCGGAGTCCGTCCACAGGCGCTTGGGCTTGCGGCCCGGGTTCTTGCTGATGACGGCGTTCGCGGCCGACAGGATCGTCTGGGTCGAGCGGTAGTTCTGCTCGAGCAGGATCGTCGTGGCGTCCGGGTAGTCCGCCTCGAACTCCATGATGTTGCGGATGCTCGCGCCGCGGAACGCGTAGATCGACTGGTCCGCGTCGCCCACCACGGTGAGCTCGCCGCGCGGCAGGTCGTCGCCGTCCGTGCCCGCGCCGGCCAGCTCGCGCACCAGCACGTACTGCGCGTGGTTCGTGTCCTGGTACTCGTCGACCAGCACGTGCCGGAACCGGCGGCGGTAGTGCTCCGCGACGGCCGGGAACGCCTGCAGCAGGTTGACCGTCGTCATGATGAGGTCGTCGAAGTCCAGGGCGTTCGCCTGCCGCAGCCGCTGCTGGTACCGCGTGTACACCTGGGCGAGCGTCTGGTCGAAGTCGTTGCCGGCCGACCCGCCGTTGGTCGCGGCGAACGTGTCGGGGTCGACGAGCTCGTCCTTGAGGTTCGAGATCTTGGACGCCAGCGCCTTCGGCGGGTACCGCTTCGGGTCCAGGTCGAGCTCGCGCGCCACCAGGGTCAGCAGGCGCTGCGAGTCGGCGGCGTCGTAGATCGAGAACGACGACCGCAGGCCGAGCGTCCCGGCCTCCCGGCGCAGGATCCGCACGCACGCGGAGTGGAACGTCGACACCCACATCGCGCGCGCCGACGGCCCCACGAGCGACGCCACCCGCTCGCGCATCTCGGCCGCGGCCTTGTTCGTGAAGGTGATCGCCAGGATCTCCCCCGCGCGCGCCTGCCGGGTCGCGAGTAGGTGCGCGATGCGGTGCGTGAGCACCCGCGTCTTGCCCGACCCGGCGCCGGCGACGATCAGCAGCGGCCCGCCGTGGTGCAGCACCGCGGCGCGCTGCTGCGGGTTCAGGCCGACGAGCAGCGCGTCCGCGTCCACCGACGGGCCGCGCCCGCGGGGTCGGTCGCCGTCGTCGGCGGGGCGCGCGCCGGCGCCCTCGTCGGTGCCGGGC
>JAEWGQ010000092.1 GCA_023388235.1 Actinomycetes bacterium
CGCAGGCCGTCAGCACCGTCGACGGGCTCCAGGGCGCGGTGTCCGCCGTCGTCGAGGAGCAGAGCGCGACCACGTCCGAGATCGAGCGCAACCTGCTCGTCGCGGCCGAGTCGACCGCCGACATCGCGGGCTCCGCGGCCGACGTCGCCCAGGCAGCGGGCCAGGCCTTCGACGGCGCCGCCGAGGTCCGCCAGGCCGTCGTCACCCTGGCCGACGTCGCCCAGGAGCTCGCAGCAGGCGCCGACACCTTCACCCTGACCCGCTAACCCCCCCCGCGCACCCCGCGCGCGCACCCCGCACCCGCGCGCCCACCACGGGCACGTTCGGAGACTCCGACGGAACCTCGTGGTGGTCCGTGGAGGTCTCCGAGCCCGCGCGGCGCCCTCCCTGGCCGTTCGGAGTCTCCGAACGTGCCTGCCCACGAGCCCACGCGCCCACCTCCCGGTCGGTTCGGAGTCTCCGAACGTGCCCGCTCCGAGCGTGTCCGGGCCTTCGCGAGCGTCCGGAGTCTCCGAACCGGGCGTGCGGCGACCGGAGCGGGGCCCGGAGGGGCGCCGGGCGTGCGCCGGCGCGGGCGTCAGGTCGCCGGGCGCGTCATCCGGAGCAGGTCGAGCGCCTCGTCGAGCTGGGCCTCGGTGAGGTCGCCGCGCTCGACGTGCCCGAGCGCGAGCACCGCCTCGCGGACGGTCACGCCGTGGGCGACGGCGTGCTTCGCGATGCGCGCCGCCGCCTCGTAGCCGATCAGCCGGTTGAGGGGCGTGACGATCGACGGCGAGGACCCGGCGTACGCGGCGCCGCGCGCGACGTCGACCTCGATGCCGTCCACGCACCGGTCGGCGAGCACGCGGCAGGCGGCGGCGAGCAGCCGCTCGGACTCCAGCACGGCCTGGCCCATCACGGGGATCTGCACGTTGAGCTCGAACGACCCTGAGGCCCCCGCCCACGCCACGGTGGCGTCGTTGCCGACGACGCGCGCGGCGACCATGAGCACGGCCTCCGGGATCACCGGGTTCACCTTGCCGGGCATGATCGAGGAGCCGGGCTGCAGGTCGGGGATGCGGATCTCGCCGAGCCCGGTGTTGGGCCCGGACCCCATCCAGCGCAGGTCGTTGCAGATCTTGGTCAGGCTGACCGCGATCGTGCGCAGCGCGCCGGACAGCTCGACCAGCCCGTCCCGCGCGCCCTGGGCCTCGAAGTGGTCGCGCGCCTCGGTGAGCGGCAGCCCGGTGTCCTCGGCGAGCAGGGCGATCACGCGCTGCGGGAAGCCGGCGGGGGTGTTGATGCCGGTGCCGACCGCGGTGCCGCCGAGCGGGACCTCGGCGACCCGGGGGAGCGCGGCCTGCACCCGCTCGACGCCGCGGCGCACGGCGGCGGCGTACCCGCCGAACTCCTGGCCGAACGTCACGGGCGTCGCGTCCATGAGGTGGGTGCGGCCGGACTTCACGTCGTCCGCGTGCCGCGCGGCCAGCCGCTCCAGCGCGCCGGCGAGGTGCTCGAGGGCGGGCACGAGGTCGTGCACGGCGCCGTCGGTCGCCGCGACGTGCACCGACGTGGGGAACACGTCGTTCGAGGACTGCGAGGCGTTCACGTGGTCGTTCGGGTGCACGTCGGCACCGAGCGCCCGGGACGCGAGCGTCGCGAGGACCTCGTTCATGTTCATGTTCGAGGACGTCCCGGACCCGGTCTGGTAGACGTCCACCGGGAAGTGCGCGTCGTGGGTGCCGGCGGCGACCTCGTCGGCGGCGGCGGCGATCGCGTCGGCCACGGCGGGGTCGAGGATGCCGAGCTCGGCGTTGGCGCGCGCGGCGGCCTTCTTGATCCGGGCGAGCGCGGCGACGTGGCTGCGCTCGAGGGTGGTGCCGCTGATCGGGAAGTTCTCGACCGCGCGCTGGGTCTGGGCGCGGTACAGCGCGTCCGCGGGCACGCGGACCTCGCCCATCGTGTCGTGCTCGATGCGGTACTGGACGTCGTCGTCGGCGTGCAGGCTCATGCGCGGCATCCTGCCACCGCGGGCAACCGCCCGGCCCACGGACCGGGACCTAGGTCCCTGGTCCGTGGCGCACGTCACACCTCAGACGGCGATGGGGCGCTCGCCGATGTCGCCGACCGCGCTCGTCAGCCGCGCCTGGCCGTCCGCCAGCGTGTACTCGACGCCGACGACCGCGCACCGGCCCTCGTCGATCGCCTCCGCGAGCGTGACCGAGTACGACCGCAGCATGTCCACCGTGTGCCGGACGTGCTCGTGGCCGAGGTCCGCCGGGTCGACGGTCGACAGGTCGCGCGGGCGGCCCTCGGCGTCCGGTCCGTGCGCGAGGGACACGATGCTCGGGATCACCCGGTCCACGACCGCGCGCACGAAGCCGCGCGGCAGCTCGCCGGTGGTGAGCGCGGCGGTCGCGGCGGCCACCGCCCCGCACGAGTCGTGGCCGAGCACGACGACGAGCGACGCGCCGAGCACCTCGACCCCGTACTCGATCGAGCCGATGACCGTGGTGTCGAGCACGTGCCCGGCGGTCCGGACGACGAACACGTCGCCGAGGCCCTGGTCGAAGATGATCTCGGCCGCCACCCGGCTGTCCGAGCAGCCGAAGACGACGGCGAAGGGCGCCTGGCCGGTGCTCACCTCGGCGCGGCGGTCGATGCCCTGGGACGGGTGCTCCATCGCGCCGCGGACGAACCGGTCGTTCCCCTCGCGGAGCGCGGACCAGGCCTCGGCGGGAGTCGTGGGGTGTGCCATGCGACCCATGATCACACCGCCGCCGGGGTGCTCCGCCGCCGCGACCGGGGCTCGGACCCCGAGGGCCTTCCGGTGGCAGGGTCGCCGGGAGCGGTGTAGCCCTGGGGGATGACGGGCGGGACGCCGTGGAACCCCAGGTCGGGGCCGCGGCGCCGGGGGAGAGGAGCCGTGGCGGTGCACAGACGATCGAGGGGGGTCGCGGCGGTCGCGGTGCTCGCGCTGGGCGCGGGTCTGGCGGCGTGCGCGCCGGCCGACGACACGCCCGTGCTCACCTGGTACACGAACCCGGACGCCGGCGGGCAGGCGAAGCTCGCCGAGCAGTGCACCGAGGCGGCCGACGGCGCCTACCGCATCGAGGTGTCGGTGCTGCCGCGCGAGGCCAGCTCCCAGCGCGAGCAGCTCGCGCGGCGGCTCGCCGCGTCGGACTCGTCCATCGACCTGATGAGCCTCGACCCGCCGTTCATCCCGGAGCTCGCCAACGCCGGGTTCCTGGCGCCGGTGCCCGACGACATCGCGGAGCAGGTGAGCCAGGACGTCGCCGAGGGCGCGCTCCAGGGCGCGTCGTGGGGCGACGAGCTGGTGACCGTCCCGTTCTGGGCCAACACGCAGCTGCTCTGGTACAAGAAGTCGGTCGCCGAGGCGGCGGGCCTCGACCCGGCGACGACGCCCGTGACCTGGGACCAGATCATGGACGCCGCCCGCGACCAGGACCTCGCCCTCGGCGTGCAGGGCATCAAGGCCGAGGCGTACATGGTGTGGATCAACGCCCTGATCGAGTCGGCCGGCGGGCACGTCGTCGAGACCCCGGAGGCCGACGCCGCGGACGTCGAGCTCGGGCTGGACTCCGACGCCGGGCGGGAGGCCGCGCGGATCGTCAGCGAGATCGGCAAGGACCGGCTCGGGGGCGCCGGCCTGCCGACGCAGGACGAGAACGCCTCGCTGTCGCAGTTCCAGGGGGACAGCGGGTCGTTCATGGTCAACTGGCCGTTCGTCTGGCCGGCCATGCAGGGCGCGGTCGAGGACGGGACGCTCGACCAGTCGTTCCTCGACGACGTCGGCTGGGCGATGTACCCCCAGGTGGTCGAGGGCCAGGACGCCGCGCCGCCGTACGGCGGGATCAACATCGGCGTCGGCGCGTTCAGCGAGCACGTCGACGAGGCGTACGAGGCGGCGGCCTGCATCGTGCAGCCCGAGAACCAGGCGGCGTACTTCGTGTCCGACGGCAACCCGCCGTCGAACACCACCGCGTACGACGACCCCGAGGTCCAGGAGACGTTCCCGATGGCCGACGTCATCCGCCAGTCCCTGGAGCAGGCGGCGCCGCGGCCGCAGACGCCGTACTACAACGAGGTGTCCCAGGGGCTGCAGGAGACCTGGCACCCGGCGTCCTCCGTCGACCCGGACTCCACGCCGCAGGAGTCCACCGACTTCATCATCGCCGTGCTGCGAGGGGAGCGGCTGCTGTGAGTACCGAGATCACCGGCGCCACGGCCGGGACCACGGCGAGCGCGACGCGCGGCGCCGGACCACGCAGCACGTCCCGGCCCCGCCGGAGCGACCGGGCGCGCGCGGAGGCGCGGCTCGGCTGGCTGCTCGCCGGCCCGGCGTTCGTCGTCATGCTGGCCGTCACGGCCTACCCGATCCTCCAGGCGGTGTACGACTCGCTGTTCCGGTACCGGCTCACCGCGCCGGACGACCGCGGGTTCGTCGGTCTGGGCAACTACGGCGTGATCCTGGGCGACACCGTGTTCTGGCGGTCCCTCGGCGTGACGACGCTCATCATGGTCATCACCGTGGCGATCGAGCTGGTGCTCGGCTTCGCGCTCGCGCTCGTCATGCACCGGGCCGTCCTGCGGCTGCGCGGCCTGCTCCGCACCGCGATCCTCGTGCCGTACGGCATCATCACGGTCGTCTCGGCGTTCGCCTGGTTCTACGCGTTCGACATCAGCTCCGGGTACGTGAACCAGTGGTTCGACTGGGTGCCCGGCATCAGCCCGGACCTCAACTGGTTCGCCGGGACGGGCACCAGCCTGTTCGTCATCATCGCGTCCGAGGTCTGGAAGACCACGCCGTTCATCTCGCTGCTGCTGCTCGCCGGCCTGGCGCAGGTGCCGGGCGACCTCGAGGAGGCCGCGCAGGTCGACGGCGCCACCTGGTGGCAGCGGATGAAGCGGGTCGTCCTGCCGAACATGAAGGCCGCGATCATGGTCGCGGTGCTGTTCCGGGCGCTCGACGCGTTCCGCATCTTCGACAACGTGTTCATCATGACGAACGGCGCGAACGGCACCACGGTCCTGTCGCTGCTCGCCTACCGGACGTCCATCGGGCGCCTCGAGATCGGGCTCGGGTCCGCGATCTCCGTGCTGCTGTTCATCTGCGTCCTGATCATCTGCTTCATCGCGATCAAGATCTTCAAGGTCGACCTGGCCGGCGCGCGGGGGGAGAAGTGATGGGTGCTCTGTCCCGCAAGCAGAAGATCGCGTGGGCGGCGATCACGCTCGTCGTGCTCGTCTACGCGCTGTTCCCGGTGCTGTCGATCATCGCCACGTCGTTCAAGCTGCCGAGCGACCTGAACACCGGGAAGTTCCTGCCCACCACGTGGACGTGGAGCAACTACGAGCAGATCCTCGGCCCGGGCGGCTCCGCGCAGGACCTGTTCCTGTCGTCGCTGCGGAACTCGATCGGCATCTCGCTCATCGCGACGCTGATCTCGTCCGTCCTGGCGACGCTGGCGGCGTACGCCATCGCCCGGCTCGACTTCCCGGGCCGCAAGCTGATCCTCACCACGGCGCTCGGGGTCTCGATCTTCCCGGTGATCTCGATCGTGACGCCGCTGTTCAACCTGTGGCGCACCATCGGCCTGTACGACACCTGGCCCGGCCTGATCATCCCGTACCTGTCGCTGACGCTGCCGATCTCCATCTGGACGCTCACGGCGTTCTTCCGGCAGATCCCGTGGGAGCTCGAGCAGGCGGCGCAGGTCGACGGCGCGACCACGTGGCAGGCGTTCCGGAAGGCGATCGTGCCGCTCGCGGCGCCCGGGGTGTTCACCACCGCGCTGATCGCGTTCTTCATCGCCTGGAACGACTTCGTCTACGGGATCTCGCTGACCTCGACCGAGGCGGCCCGGCCCGTGCCCGCTGCGCTGGCGTTCTTCTCCGGCGCCTCCCAGTTCGAGGACCCGACCGGGGCGATCTCCGCCGCGGCCGTCGTCGTCACCATCCCCGTGGTCGTCCTGGTGCTGCTGTTCCAGCGCCAGATCGTGTCCGGGCTGACCCAGGGCGCCGTCAAGGGCTGACGCCCCGCCGCGCACGAGGAGGAATCCATGGCATCCATCACCCTGACGGACATCGTCAAGCAGTACGGCGACGGCTACCCGGCGGTCAACGGCGTCAGCCTCGACATCAAGGACGGCGAGTTCGTCATCCTCGTCGGGCCGTCCGGCTGCGGGAAGTCGACGCTGCTGCGGATGATCGTCGGACTCGAGGACATCACGTCGGGCGAGCTGCGCATCGGGGACGAGGTCGTCAACGAGAAGGCGCCCCGCGACCGGCACCTGGCGATGGTGTTCCAGAACTACGCGCTGTACCCGCACCTGACGGTGTTCGAGAACATCGCGTTCCCCCTGCGGCTGCAGAAGGGGAAGTTCACCGAGGACGAGATCCGCGAGCACGTGGAGTTCGCCGCCGACACCCTGGAGCTGCGCGAGCACCTGGACCGCAAGCCGGCGAACCTGTCCGGCGGGCAGCGCCAGCGAGTCGCGATGGGCCGCGCCATCGTCCGCGACGCCCGCGCCTTCCTGTTCGACGAGCCGCTGTCGAACCTCGACGCCAAGCTCCGCGGGCAGATGCGCACCGAGATCGCCCGCATGCAGCGCCGCCTGGGCACCACCACCGTCTACGTCACGCACGACCAGACCGAGGCGATGACGCTGGGCGACCGGGTCGCCGTGCTGCGCAAGGGCGAGCTGCAGCAGGTCGCGAGCCCGCGGGCGCTGTACGAGCAGCCGGTCAACCTGTTCGTCGCCGGCTTCATCGGGTCCCCGCCGATGAACTTCCTGCCGGGCGAGGTGCAGGGCGACACCCTGCGGCTGCCGTTCGGCGAGGTGCCGCTGTCCGACGACCTGCGCACGCGCATCGACGGGCGCGAGCTCGTCATCGTCGGGCTGCGCCCCGAGCACGTGGAGGACGCCGCCGTGCTCGACGACGCCAAGCGCGGGTCCGGGGTGACGTTCCGGGCCGACGTCGACGTGGTCGAGTGGCTCGGCGCCGAGCTGTACGCGTACATCCCGTTCGAGACCCACGCCGACGTCGCGCAGAAGCTCGAGGAGCTCGACCGCGACCTCGACGGCGAGGGGCTGCGCACGCAGATGATCGTCGCCCTGGGGTCGGAGAGCCGGGTCCGGGACGGCAGCGACGCGGAGCTGTGGTTCGACCCGGCGCGGCTCATGGTGTTCGACCCGGAGTCCGGGGAGAACCTCACGTACGACGACGCCGACGCGCGGCGGATCGACTCCGAGACCGAGGAGGACCGGCGGGCCGCGCTCGAGCGGGCGCACCGCGACGCGCGGCGCGACGGCGAGCCCGGCGGCACCCGCCGCGACGGCGAGCCGGACGGCACGCGCGACGGCGAGCCCGCG
>JAEWGQ010000094.1 GCA_023388235.1 Actinomycetes bacterium
GCCTCGGGGTCGCGGGCGCGCACGGCGGCGGCGACGGCCTCGTGCGCGTCGAGCGCCTCCGGGCGGGGGCGGTCCGGCATCAGCCCGTGCCGGGTCCGCCCGGCGAGGACCTCCGCGACGACGTCGGTGAGCGCGGCGAACATCTCGTTCCGGCCGGCGCGCAGCAGCAGGGCGTGGAACTCGATGTCGCACACCATGAACTCGTCGAGCCGGCCCGCCTCCCCGAGCTCGCGCATGCGGGCGACGAGCGCCACGAGCCGGTCGACCTCCGCGGGGTCGGCGTGCCGCGCGGCCGCCGCGGCGGCGACGGGCTCGACGGCGGCGCGCAGCTCGGTGAGCGACCGGAGCTGCGCGATCCGGCCGGGGCCGGCGAGCCGCCAGCGGATCACGCGGGGGTCGAACACCATCCACTGGGCGGCGGGGCGCACGACGAGGCCGACCCGGCGGCGGGAGGTGACCAGCCCGAGCTGCTCGAGCATCCGCATGGTCTCGCGCGCGACGGTGCGGGAGACCCCGAACCGCTGCTGGATCTGCTCGAGGGTGAGCACGGCGCCCTCGGGCAGGGTGCCGGCCGTGATCTCGGACCCGATCGACTCCAGCACGGTGCTGTGCAGCACCTCGACGCCCACCGCTCCTCCTCCGGCCCGGCGCGGGGGCGGTCGGGTCGACGCGCGCCGCCCGGGCAGCCGTGCCAGGGTCGCACACGAGCGGACGGGACCACGACGCCCACTGGTGTGACCATTGGTTTTCAAAGGTCGCACCATTGTGCGACAGTGAGCCGGTGCCCCGGGGTGGCCCGGGGTGCCGCCCGGACGTACCGCGCCCGGACAACGACGTCGAGGAGGGGCACTGATGCCGGAGGTCCAGCACCTGGTGGTGATGGGGGTCGCGGGGTCGGGGAAGACCACGACCGCGCAGATCCTCGCCGAACGCCTGAACTGGCCGTACGCGGAGGCGGACGAGTTCCACCCGCCGGCCAACATCGAGAAGATGTCGGCGGGCACCCCGCTGACCGACGAGGACCGGTGGCCGTGGCTGCGCGCGATGCGCGACTGGCTCACCGAGCAGGCCCGCGCCGGGCGGTCGACGATCGTCACCTGCTCCGCGCTGCGCGTGCCCTACCGCGACGTGCTGCGCGAGGCCGAGGGCCGCGTCCGGTTCCTGCACCTGTCCGGGACCATCGAGTCCATCGGCGAGCGCATGTCCGGCCGCGCCGGGCACTTCATGCCGACGTCGCTGCTGCCGTCCCAGTTCCAGACGCTCGAGCCGCTGACCCCCGACGAGGACGGCGTCGTCGTCGAGGTCGAGCTGTCCCCGCACTCCGTCGCCGACGCCGCCCTGCGCGCCCTCGGCATCGACCCCGCCACGGACCGCGCCCCGGAGGAGTCCCGATGAGCCTGCTCACCACCACGGCCGGCACGGTGCTGGCCGCCGCGGCCGACGACGCCGCACCCGCCGTGTCGGACACCCGCCTGGTGGTCGCCGCGGTCATCGGCATCGCCGTGATCGTGCTGCTGATCGTCTGGGTGAAGCTGCACCCGTTCCTCGCGCTGATGCTCGGCGCCGGCGTGCTCGCCATCGCCGCCGGCCTGCCGTACACCGACGCGTTCGTGTCGTTCACCGAGGGGCTCGGGACGACCGTCGCCGGCGTCGGCATCCTCATCGCGCTCGGCGCCATCATCGGCAAGCTGCTGATCGAGTCCGGGGGCGCCGACCAGATCGTCGACTCCGTCCTCGCCCGCACGCCGGCCCGCCGCCTGCCGTGGGCGATCGCGTTCGCGGCGTTCATCATCGGCATCCCGCTGTTCTTCGAGGTCGGCGTGGTGCTGCTCGTGCCCGTCGTCATGCTGGTCGCCCGGCGCTCGAAGCTGTCGATGATCGCCGTCGGCATCCCCGCGCTCGCCGGCCTGTCCGCGCTGCACGGCCTCGTGCCGCCGCACCCCGGGCCGCTCATCGCCATCGACGCGCTCGGCGCCGACCTGGGCCTGACGCTCGGCCTCGGCCTCCTGGTCGCGATCCCGACCGTGGCGATCTCCGGCCCGCTGCTCGCCAAGCCCATGACCCGCTGGGTGCCGCTGGAGCCGCCGACCGAGATCCTCGGCGCCGGCGAGCGGGACGAGGACGCGCACCGGCCGTCGTTCGGCACCGCGCTGGCCGTCGTGCTGCTGCCGGTCGTGCTCATGCTGGCCCGCACGCTCGCGGAGACCCTCGACCTGCAGGACTCCGGCGCCGGCAAGGTGCTGGACTTCATCGGGACCCCGCTGGTGGCGCTGCTCATCACCGCGCTGGTCGCCCTGGTGGTGCTCGGGGCGGCGCAGGGCCGCACGCGCGGGCAGATCAGCAAGCTCGTGGACTCGTCGTTCGCGCCGATCGCCTCGATCCTGCTCATCGTCGGCGCCGGCGGCGGGTTCAAGGAGACCCTGGTCGACTCCGGCGTCGGCGACGTGATCGCCGGCGGGCTCGCGGACGCCCCGATCTCCCCGCTGCTCGCCGCGTGGCTGGTCGCGGTGCTGATCCGCGTGGCCACGGGGTCCGCGACGGTCGCGACGATCACCGCCGCCGGCATCGTGGCGCCGCTGGCCGAGGGGCTGTCCCCCACGCACGTCGCGCTCATGGTGCTCGCCATCGGCGCCGGCTCCGTGTTCCTCAGCCACGTGAACGACGCCGGGTTCTGGCTGGTCAAGGAGTACTTCAAGATGACCGTCGGCCAGACGTTCAAGACGTGGAGCCTGATGGAGTGCGTCCTGTCGGTGACGGCGCTGATCGTGGTGCTCCTGCTGAGCCTCGTGGTCTGACCGGACCACCCGCCCCGCTCGTCCCGCCCCGGCCGCCCGGTCAGCGCGGGGCGAGCGGGCGGGTGGCCGGGCCCTCCAGCACCGTGCCGTCCGCCGCGAACCGGCTGCCGTGCAGCGGGCAGTCCCAGGACCGCTCGACCTCGTTCCAGGTGACGACGCCGCCGAGGTGGGGGCACACCGCCGACAGCCGGCGCGTGACGCCGCCGACCGTGCACACGGCCTCCGGCACGACCCCCGCGCGCTCGACGCCGCCCTGGCCCTCGGGCGGGTCGGGCCGCCGGCCGGCCGTGGGCCGGGGCGCGGTCCAGCCG
>JAEWGQ010000134.1 GCA_023388235.1 Actinomycetes bacterium
GGTGGGCCCGGCCGGTTTCGAACCGGCGACCTCCGCGGTGTAAGCGCGGCGCTCTGACCAGCTGAGCTACAGGCCCCTCGACGGTCGCACAGCCTACCGGCCCGGTCAGGACGCGGTAGGCCTGCGCGCCGCCGTCGTCAGGCGCTCAGGCCGTCGAGCGCCGCCCGGTAGGCGCCCAGGTCGCGGGCCTGCCCCGCGGGGTTCACCACGCTCCAGCGCAGCACCCCGTCGGTGTCGATGAGGAAGCTGCCGCGCTGTGCCCGGCCCCGCTCGGCGTCGAACACGCCGTAGGCGCGGGCGACCTCGCCGTGCGGCCAGAAGTCGGAGAGCAGGTCGAACGTGTAGCCCTCCTGCTCGGCCCAGGCGCGCTGCGAGAACGTCGGGTCACAGGAGACCGCGAAGAGCCGGACGCCCGCCTGCTCGAACGCCGCGAGGTTGTCACGCAGCTCGCACAGCTCGCCGGTGCAGATGCCCGAGAACGCGAACGGCACGAACACCAAGACGACCGGGGCCCCCCGCAGTGCGGAGAGCGTCACCGGAGTCCCATGCGTGTCGGTGAGGGTGAAATCTGGTGCCGGGGCGCCGATGAGCGGCGCCCGCTGCGCGGTCACCGTCAACGACCGCGCCCGCGGTAGCCCAGGCGTGTCGCCGACCAGTCGTCGGCGATCGAGAAGGTGCTCGTCACGTGCAGGCCGGCGGTGGTGCCGGCCTCCTCGAGCTCGCCGTGGTCGACGTGACCCGCGCGGCCCTTCTTCGGCGTGAAGATCCAGATGGTCCCGCCATCGTCGAGCACGGTCTGCGCGTCGACCAGCATGTCGGTGAGGTCGCCATCGCCGTCCCGCCACCAGATGATGACGCCGTCAGTGACGTCGTCGTAGTCCTCGTCGACGAGTTCGGCCCCGGTGGCCTCCTCGATCGCGTCCCGCAGGCTGCCGTCGACGTCGTCGTCATATCCGAACTCCTGGATCACCTGACCCGAGGTGAATCCGAGACGACCCGCCGCCTGTGCAGCCGCGTTGTCCGCGGTGGATGCCACGTCCTGACCCGTTCCCTTCCGTCGCGACCGCCCGGGAGGGCGACCTGCTGATGCTCGCAAACCGTAGCCCACCGCACCGGACAGTGCTCTGGCAAGGGCTGGTCGTGTCGTTTCGCCCGCCGCTGTCGCGGACGTCACGTCCCATTTTCGGGGTCGGGTGTGACTTTGTGGGCTGGGAAGTCGGAGAATGGCCACGACTACCCGGAACTGTCGAGCCGCAGCAGCGTGCCGCGACGGCGCCGGGCCGAGAGAGCGCGTCGAGGCCGAGGGCCTCGCCGCGGACGAGAGGCGAGGAGCACAGGTGGCTTCGACCGAGGACACAGGTCCGCTCATCAACGGCTTGCTGAGCCAGGTACCGGACATCGACCCCGAGGAGACCGGCGAGTGGGTGGACTCACTCGACGGGCTGATCGACGACAAGGGCGGGCCTCGCGCGCGCTACGTGCTCCTCAACCTGCTGAAGCGGGCACGCGAGCGCAACGTGGCGATCCCGACGTCGCTCAACACGCCGTACGTGAACACCATCGGTGTCCACGAGGAGCCCTACTTCCCGGGTGACGAGGTCCTGGAGCGGCGTTACCGCTCGTGGATCCGCTGGAACGCGGCCGTCATGGTCACGCGCGCCCAGCGCCCCGGCGTCGGGGTCGGCGGGCACATCTCGTCGTACGCCTCCGTGGCGACGCTGTACGAGGTGGGCCTCAACCACTTCTTCCGCGGCAAAGACCACCCGGGCGGCGGCGACCAGGTCTACTTCCAGGGCCACGCCTCCCCCGGCGTCTACGCCCGCGGGTTCCTCGAGGGCCGGCTCACCGCCGAGCAGCTCGACGGCTTCCGCCAGGAGCTGTCCCACCCGGGCGGCGGCCTGCCGTCGTACCCGCACCCCCGCCTGGCGCCCGAGCTGTGGGAGTTCCCCACGGTGTCGATGGGCCTGGGCCCGGCGTCCGCGATCTACCAGGCGTGGACGAACCGCTACCTGCACGAGCGCGGCATCAAGGACACGAGCCAGCAGAACGTCTGGGCGTTCCTCGGCGACGGCGAGATGGACGAGCCGGAGAGCCGCGGCATGCTGCAGCTCGCGGCGCAGCAGGGACTCGACAACCTGACGTTCGTCGTCAACTGCAATCTGCAGCGCCTGGACGGCCCGGTCCGCGGCAACGGCAAGATCATCCAGGAGCTCGAGGCGCAGTTCCGCGGCGCGGGCTGGAACGTCATCAAGGTCATCTGGGGCCGCGAGTGGGACGCCCTGCTCAACGCGGACAAGGACCGCGCCCTGGTGCACCTGATGAACACCACGCCGGACGGCGACTTCCAGACGTACCGCGCCGAGAACGGCGCGTTCATCCGGGAGAACTTCTTCGGGCGCGACCCGCGCACCAAGGCCCTCGTCGAGCGCATGACGGACGACGAGATCTGGGCGCTCAAGCGCGGCGGCCACGACTACCGCAAGATCTACGCGGCGTACAAGGCGGCGCGTGAGCACACCGGGCAGCCGACGGTCATCCTGGCGCACACCATCAAGGGCTACGGCCTGGGCTCGGGCTTCGCCGGGCGCAACGCCACGCACCAGATGAAGAAGCTCAAGGCCGACGAGCTCAAGACGCTGCGCGACTCGCTGCACATCCCGGTCACGGACGAGCAGATCGACGCGAACCCGTACCTGCCGCCGTACTACCACCCCGGGCAGGACGACCCGGCGATCCAGTACCTGCAGGAGCGCCGCCGCGCGCTCGGCGGGTACGTGCCGGAGCGCCGCACCACGCACAAGCCGCTGACCCTCCCGGGCGAGAAGTCCTACGAGCTGCTGAAGAAGGGCTCGGGGCACCAGGAGGTCGCCACGACGATGGCCCTGGTGCGGCTGTTCAAGGACCTCATCAAGGACAAGGAGATCGGGCAGCGCCTGGTCCCGATCATCCCGGACGAGGCCCGCACGTTCGGCCTGGACTCGATCTTCCCGAGCGCGAAGATCTTCAACACGAACGGCCAGAACTACCTCGCCGTGGACCGCGACCTCATGCTCTCCTACAAGGAGTCCGAGGCCGGGCAGATCATGCACACCGGCATCAACGAGGCCGGGTCGGCGTCGGCGTTCCAGGCGGTCGGCACGTCCTACGCCACGCACGGCGAGCCGCTGATCCCGTTCTACTTCTACTACTCGATGTTCGGGTTCCAGCGCACGGGCGACCAGTTCTGGGCGGCCGGCGACCAGATGACCCGCGGGTTCCTGGTCGGCGCCACCGCGGGCCGCACCACCCTGACCGGTGAGGGCCTGCAGCACGCCGACGGCCACTCCCCGCTGCTCGCGGGCACCATGCCGCACGTCGTGCACTACGACCCGGCCTACGGGTACGAGATCCGGCACATCGTCAAGGACGGCCTGCAGCGGATGTACGGCGACGACGGGCGCGACCCCGACGTCATCTACTACCTGACGGTCTACAACGAGCCGATCGTCCAGCCGGCGGAGCCCGAGGGCGTCGACGTCGAGGGCATCCTCAAGGGCATCCACCGGATCGCGACCGCCGAGGGCGACGGGCCGAAGGCCCAGATCCTCGCGTCGGGCGTGGCGGTGCCGTGGGCGCTCGAGGCGAAGCAGCTGCTCGCCGACGACTGGGGCGTGCAGGCGGCCGTGTGGTCCGTGACCTCCTGGAACGAGCTGCGTCGTGACGCGCTCGCCGCCGAGGAGCACGCGTTCCTGCACCCGGGCGAGCAGGAGCGGGTGCCGTACCTCACGGCGAAGCTCCAGGGCGCCGAGGGTCCGTTCGTCGCGACCACCGACTACGACCACCTCGTGGCCGACCAGGTGCGGCAGTGGATCCCGGGCCGGTACGCCACGCTCGGTGCCGACGGGTTCGGGTTCTCCGACACCCGCGCGGCCGCGCGCCGGCACTTCAAGATCGACGGGCCGTCGACGGTGGTCCGCGTCCTGCAGCAGCTCGCCCGCGAGGGCAAGGTCGCGGCCGACGCCCCGGCCCAGGCCATCGAGCGGTACCGGCTGTACGACGTGACCGCCGGGACCTCCGGCAACGCGGGCGGCGACGCCTGACCCGCACCCCCGCGTGACGCACGGGCCCCGCACCCTCCCGGAGGGTGCGGGGCCCCTGCGCGTCCAGGGGTGCCGGCGGTCGCCACGCGGCGCGGCCCGCGGCGTGCGTCCGCCGCGGGGTGCGAGAGGCCCGCGGCCC
>JAEWGQ010000171.1 GCA_023388235.1 Actinomycetes bacterium
CGGGGGGCACGCGCCATCGGTCAGGGCCGCGTCCCGGGCACGGCCGCTCCTGCGGCCGCGTCGGCGGGTGGGGCCTCCGGCGCGGGCCAGCAGCCCGGCACCCAGGGCTGACCCGCGGGGCCGGCCCGCGCACCTCGTGCTCCGGCGACGACCGCCGGTCCGGACGACCCCGGGCCGGCGGTCGTCGCACGTCCCCGGCGGCGTCCGCGAGCGGGTAGACTGGGGCGCTGCTGTGCCCGTCGACGTCGCCGATCGACGCTCGCCCGGGCACCGCGACGCACGACACCCTCCTGCCACGGAACGACCGTGGCCGCCGAGACCAGAGGAGGTGGGTATGAGCCTGCGTCAGTACGAGATCATGATCATCCTCGACCCCGACATCGAGGAGCGCACGGTCGCACCGTCGCTCGACAAGTACCTGTCGGTCGTCAAGACCGACGGTGGCTCCGTCGACAAGGTGGACATCTGGGGCCGTCGCCGCCTGGCCTACGACATCAAGAAGAAGTCCGAGGGCATCTACGCCGTCGTCGACTTCTCCTCGACGCCGGACACCGCCAAGGAGCTGGACCGTCAGCTCGGCCTCAACGAGGCCGTCCTCCGCACGAAGGTGCTCCGCCAGGACGCCTGAGTGTCTGACCGCGCGCGTACCGTCCCCGTCCAGGGGCGGGACAGCCCGAGACGAGCATTCGACGAGAACGAGGAGCTGGCATGGCTGGTGACACCACCATCACGGTGATCGGGAACCTGACCGCCGACCCGGAGCTGCGGTTCACCCCGTCCGGGGCCGCGGTCGCGAACTTCACCGTGGCGTCCACGCCGCGCACGTTCGACCGCCAGAGCAACGAGTGGAAGGACGGCGACACGCTGTTCCTCCGCTGCTCGATCTGGCGGGAGGCGGCGGAGAACGTCGCCGAGTCGCTCACCAAGGGCACCCGCGTGATCGTCAGCGGGCGCCTCGTCCAGCGGTCCTACGAGACCCGCGAGGGCGAGAAGCGCACCGTGTACGAGCTGCAGGTCGACGAGGTCGGCCCGTCGCTCCGCTACGCCTCGGCCAAGGTCACCCGGACCCAGCGGTCCGGTGGCGGCGGCGGTGGCTTCGGCGGCGGCGGTGGCGGTTTCAGCGGCGGTGCCGGTGGCGGCGGCGGCTTCAACGGCGGCGGCGGCCAGGCGCAGGACGACCCGTGGGCCACGCCCGCGGGCGGCGGCGCCGGCGGCTACTCCGACGAGCCCCCGTTCTGATCGGCACCTGCTGACCTCGCGGTCGGTCCCGCGGGCGCGCGCCCGCACAGCACACCCCATCCCGGGGCATGGCAACGCCCCGGGCTCCAGAACGTAGAAGAGGAGCACCACGATGGCCAAGGCCGTTGTCCGGAAGCCCAAGAAGAAGCAGAACCCGCTCAAGGCGGCGAAGATCGAGTCGGTCGACTACAAGGACACCGCCCTGCTGCGGAAGTTCATCTCCGACCGCGGGAAGATCCGCGCCCGCCGCGTGACCGGCGTGTCCGTCCAGGAGCAGCGCGCGATCGCGCGGGCCGTCAAGAACGCCCGCGAGATGGCGCTCCTGCCGTACTCGTCGTCGGCGCGCTGAGAAGGAGCAATCAGATGGCCAAGCTCATCCTGACCCACGAGGTCACGGGCCTCGGCGCTCCCGGCGACGTCGTCGACGTCAAGGACGGGTACGCCCGGAACTACCTGGTCCCGCGCGGCCTCGCGACCGCCTGGTCCAAGGGTGCCGAGAAGGAGATCACCCAGATCCGCCGTGCCCGCAAGGCCCGCGAGATCGAGACCCTCGAGGAGGCGCGCGCCGTGCGTGACTCCCTCCAGGGCAACCCGGTGACCGTCACCGCCAAGGCCGGCGAGTCCGGCCGGCTGTTCGGCGCCATCACGACCGCCGAGATCGCCGACGCCGTCAAGGCGGCCGGTGGCCCGTCGATCGACCGCCGCAAGGTCGAGGTCGGCCAGCCGATCAAGGCCCTCGGCGAGTACGACGTGCAGGTCCGCCTGCACGCCGAGGTCTCCGCGAAGCTGACCGTCAAGGTCGTCGCGGCCTGACCCCAGCAGCACCCCGCACGCCCCGCCCCGGTCCGCCGGCGCGGGGCGTGCGTGTCTCCGGGGGCGGCCCGGGCGGGCCGCTGGTTACGGTCGGGGCATGAGCGAGCAGCCGCAGCCCACGCCGCCGGACCGCGCGAGGAAGCCGGGCGGCAACGCGAACGCCGCCTTCCTGCCCATCGGGATCACGTTCCTGGTGCTCGGGCTCGGCGGCCTGGCGAACGAGTCGATGCGGTCGTCGGCGTACGCGTTCCTGCCCGTGGGCATCGTGTTCCTGGTGCTGAGCCTGCGGTCGTCGGACGAGGACGAGGACGCGGAGCCGACGGCGGCGCCCGCGCCGCAGGACGGCGCGCCCGGGTCGGAGGACGGGCCGGGGGAGGGCCGGGGGCCCGGTGCGCCGCCCGAGGGCCCGGACGTCACGCCCCGGTGACCATCCAGGCGTCGCCGCGCGCCCGCAGGCCCGTGGTGACCGCCCGCGCGAGCATGAACACCCCGGCGAACGCCGCCCACAGCCACGCGAGCCCCGCCCAGCCGTCCGGCGCCCACGCCCGCACGGCCAGCGCCACGGGCACGTAGGCCGCGAGCGTCACGAACCCCGCCGCCGCGAGGAACCGCCCGTCCCCGGCGCCGATCAGCACGCCGTCCAGGACGAACACCCAGCCGGCCATCGGCATCAGCACCGCAGCGACCACCAGGCTCACCGTGACGGCGTGCCGGACGTCGGGGTCGGACGTGAACGCGGCGGACAGCCACCACCCGGCCGTCCCGGTCACGACCCCCAGCACGACGCCGGCCCCGACGCCCCACTGCAGGGTGCGGCGCAGCAGGGACCGCACCAGCGGCACGTCCGCCGCCCCGAGCGCGTGCCCGACGAGCGCCTGCGCGGCGATGGCGAGCGCGTCCAGGGCGAACGCGACGAAGCCCCACACGGCGTTCACGACCTGGTGGCCCGCCAGCGCCACGGGGCCGAGCCCGGTGGCGACCCAGACGGTCAGCAGGATCGCCACGCGCAGCGACAGGGTGCGCAGCAGCAGCGGCGTGCCGGTGCGGACGCCCGCGAGCACCCCGCCCGGCGCGGGCCGCAGCGACGCCCCGGCGGACCGGGCGCCGCGGACCACGACCGCCACCAGCGCGGTGCCCATGCCGACCTGCGTGATCGCGGTGCCGAGCCCGGAGCCGGCGATGCCGAGGCCCGCGCCGTACACGAGCACGACGTTGAGGACGGCGTTCACGGCCGCGCCGACGCCGGCGACCACCAGCGGCGTCCGGGTGTCCTGCAGGCCCCGCAGGGCGCCGGTGGCGGCCAGCACGAGCAGCATCCCGGGCAGGCCCGGCGCCGAGGCGCGCAGGTAGGTCACGGCCTGGTCGGCCACGGCACCGGTCGCCCCCAGCGCCCCGACCGCCCACGGGGCGACGGCGAGCGCGACGGCGGCGAGCAGCACGCCGAGCCCCGCGGCCAGCCACAGCCCGTCGACGCCGACCTGCAGCGCCCCGGCCCGGTCGCCCGCGCCGAGCCGCCGCGCCACGACCGCCGTGGTGGCGTAGGCCAGGAACACGCACAGCCCGACGACGGTGACCAGCAGCGTGGACGCGAGGGACAGGCCGGCGAGCTCGGTCGTCCCCAGCCGCCCGACGATCGCCGAGTCGACCAGCACGAACAGCGGCTCGGCGACCAGCGCCCCCAGCGCGGGAACCGCGAGAGCGAGGATCTGCCGGTCGACGGTGGACGGCATCTGTCCGAGGCGTGAAATCCGGGCCAACTTCGTCCTGTCCACATCGGTTGACGGCGTTTTCCCCGGTGAGAAGCCGCTGGTCGGGGGCTCGTCCCGGGTCATCCACACCTGTGTCCACGGACTGTGGACAACTGCACGGTGCTCGTCCACAGCCTTCCACAAGCTCGCCCACACCCCCTGTGGACACCTCGCTTGATGGGGGACCCGCGGACCCATACCCTCGCGACGGACCCCGGACCGGCAACGGCACCCGCGCGATCCGGCGGGGTGTGTCGGCGGCCGGTGCTAGAACTGGTGTTCGAGCTGGGCGAGACGAAGGCGGGGCGGAGCACGTGACGATCGAGGACCTGGAGTACGGGGCGCCCGCAGGATCGGGGCGGACACCGGCGTTCGACCGGACCCCGCCGCAGGACCTCGACGCCGAGCAGTCCGTGCTCGGCGGCATGATGATCTCGAAGGACGCGATCGCCGACGTCGTCGAGCAGATCCGCGGCAACGACTTCTACCGCCCGGCGCACGAGGCGATCTACGACGCGATCATCGACCTCTACGGCCGCGGCGAGCCGGCGGACGCCGTCACCGTCGCCGACGAGCTCACCAAGCGCGGCGAGATCGGGCGCATCGGCGGCGTGCCGTACCTGCACACGCTGATCTCGATGGTCCCGACCGCCGCGAACGCCGGCTACTACGCCCGCATCGTCCGGGAGCGCGCCGTGCTGCGGCGCCTCGTCGAGGCCGGCACCCGCATCGTCCAGCTCGGGTACGCGACCGACGGCGGCGACGTCGACGACATCGTCAACAACGCCCAGGCCGAGGTCTACGCCGTCACCGAGCGGCGCACCACCGAGGACTACCACCGCCTCGGCGAGGTCGTCGCCGGCACCCTCGACGAGATCGAGTCCGCGGGCCACCGCGGCGAGGGCATGGTCGGCGTCCCCACCGGGTTCGCCGACCTCGACCGGCTCACCAACGGCCTGCACCCCGGGCAGATGATCGTCATCGCCGCCCGCCCCGCCATCGGCAAGTCGACCCTCGCCCTCGACTTCGCCCGCGCCGCCTCCATCAAGCACCACCAGGCGTCCGTCGTGTTCTCCCTGGAGATGAGCCGCTCCGAGATCACCATGCGCCTGCTGTCCGCCGAGGCCCGCGTGCCCCTGCAGAAGATGCGCACCGGCCAGATGGGCGACGACGACTGGCAGAAGCTCGCGCAGATCCAGGGCAAGCTCACCGAGGCGCCGCTGTTCATCGACGACTCCCCGAACATGTCGCTCATGGAGATCCGCGCGAAGTGCCGGCGGCTCAAGCAGAAGCACGACCTCAAGCTCGTGCTCATCGACTACCTGCAGCTCATGTCGTCCGGCAAGCGCGTCGAGTCCCGGCAGCAGGAGGTCTCCGAGTTCTCCCGCGCGCTCAAGCTGCTCGCCAAGGAGCTCGAGGTCCCCGTCATCGCGCTGTCGCAGCTGAACCGTGGCCCCGAGCAGCGCACCGACAAGAAGCCCGCCATGAGCGACCTGCGTGAGTCCGGGTCCATCGAGCAGGACGCCGACATGGTGATCCTGCTGCACCGCGAGGACGCCTACGAGCGGGAGTCCCCGCGCGCCGGCGAGGCCGACCTGATCGTGGCGAAGCACCGCAACGGACCCACCGACGTCATCACCGTGGCGTTCCAGGGGCACTACTCGCGGTTCGTGGACATGCAGGCCTGAGGGCGCCTGTAGGTTCCACGTAGGTCCTTCGGGGTCCAGCCAGGATCTGCGGGCGGTCTTCGGTGTTCCACCGTGTTCTGCGTCGGGTGGTTCGTGCCAGCACATCACCGACGGTTGAACCTGGCCCCGCAAGGAACGGGGGTCCAACCGGGGACCATCCTGACGGGACCGACGTCGGTAGTGCCAGCGCGTCTTAGAGTCGGCGATGTGACAACTCCGAGAGCCGATGACCAGGACGTCGCGCGAATCGAGAAGGCCGTCGCGGCGGTTCGCGCCTGGTCCAGCCGATACAGCAACGACCCGCTCGTTCCGCAGCCTGGGTCGCTGATGGCGAAGGACGATCGGGTCTACCCGGCTCTGCCCTTGTCGTCGGTGACGTGGTTCGCGATCACCTCGGCGCTCGACCACCTTGATCTCGGCGCAGACATGCTGCAGGCGGACGGCGTCCGGGTGTTGAGGCCACATGCGTTCTACTCGCTGACGCGTTCAGCCTTACTGGGTGCGGCGCAGGCGCTCTGGTTGCTCACCGGCAATGACGAACAGCGGGCGATCCGGTCGCTGCTCATCGTGGAAGACGAGGCAACTCTCCAGAGGAAGCACCTCCGCGCTTACCTTCAGGACGAGACTCTTGCCGCCGACGTGTCGGCAGAGTTTCCGGAGAAACTGGCAGAGCTCGACACGAAGCTGACGCGCCGGATCGACGACGCCCGGGCGCTACTCCGTGCGCGAGGGCACAAAGAGCGGTTTCAGTCGACGGCCATGATCGCCGACATCGCGAAGTTCGCGGCGCCGAACGACCGATGGCTGCGGCGCGCGATCATGGACCAGTGGATGCGGGGTAGCGCTGCGGCTCACTCGCGGATGTGGGTCATGCACGTCGTCAAGACGGAGGACGAGCCGGCACCGGGTGGAGGGGTCATTCGCCGGATGACCTCGAGCGTGTCTGACATCGCGCAAGCATACGGTGCACCGACGTTGCTCCTTAGTCAGGCGCTCGAGCTATGGCATGCCCGCAGCGCCCGGCTTGCCTCACCTCTCATCACAACGCCACTTCCTCACGTGAGGCCACCCGTGCATTGATCTGCGGTCGGGTCCTTCGGTGCCTGGCGCGTACCGATCTGGGTGCGGGCCACGCCTGTCATGCGGGCAGGGGTGGACCCCACGACGCGCAGAAGCGCAGATCATGGTTCAGCCGGGCACGAGGTCGGCGGGAAGGAGAGCGACCGCCGCCCGCGCCGCGGTTTCGCGCTCCGCCACCGGCGCAGTGACCACGGCTCCGTAGACCATGCGCGCAGCCAGCAGCGTGGCGTCGGTGCTGTGGGCGCTGCCGTAGCGGTCGCCGGCGACGGCAGCCGCACGAGCGTGCTCGAACAGGGCCTCGAGCCTGGGTGCCTAAACCTCGTGGGGTTCATCCGCGGGCAGGGCTGGACGTTCTCGTGACGTCCGGCGATCGCGGCCGGCCCGCGTCAGGGCATCGGGTGCGCCGTGATCGCGGTCAGGCCGAGCTCGGCGAACGCGGCGACCAGGCCCTGCTCCGCAGGCGGCGCGGCGGTGCGGTCTGCCGCTGCCAGCACTGGTGCCGCCGACCCCTCGATCGCGACGCCGGCGCCGGCGTACTCGAGCATCTCCACGTCGTTCAGGCCGTCGCCGAACGCGACCACGTCCTCGGCGCG
>JAEWGQ010000174.1 GCA_023388235.1 Actinomycetes bacterium
CGGCCGCGGCCCGCGCGAGCTCGGCGCGCCGCCGGTCGCCCTTGGCGGTGCTGCCCGCGCCGCCGGTCGCGGGGTGGGCGGCGCCGGCGGGCATCAGTCGCCGCTCCCGGCCAGGTTCAGCCCGACCACGCCGGCGACGATCAGCACCAGCGAGACGATCTTCAGCACCGAGACGGACTCGCCGAGCCACACCATCGCGAGGATCGCCGTGGCGGCGGCCCCGACGCCGACCCAGACGCCGTACGCGGTGCCGACCGGCAGCGTGCGCAGCGCCCAGCTCAGCCCGGCGAACGAGGCCACGGCGAACGCGACGAACGAGACGCTCGGCCACAGCCGCGAGAACCCGTCGGAGGCCTTGAGGCTGAGGGCCCAGCCCGCCTCGAGCAGCCCGGACAGGATGAGGACGACCCATGCCATGAGATGACGCACCTTCCGCGGCGGGCGCGCCGGGTGGCAGTGCCCGCCGTCCCGCGCCCGCATTCCGGTACGACCGTACCAGAACCCGTCCCGTCCTAGGCTGGGCGCGTGACCGACCTGCCCGCACGCGTCTCCGACACCTTCGACCCCACCCGCTGGCGCACCGTCGCCGGGTTCGAGGACCTCACCGACCTCACCTACCACCGGGGGGTGCAGCGCGACGACGCCGGAGCCGTCGTGCGCGACCTGCCCGTGGTCCGGGTGGCGTTCGACCGGCCCGAGGTGCGCAACGCGTTCCGGCCGCACACCGTCGACGAGCTGTACCGGGTGCTGGACCACGCCCGGATGACGTCCGACGTGGGCACGGTCCTGCTCACCGGCAACGGCCCGAGCCCCAAGGATGGCGGCCACGCGTTCTGCTCCGGCGGCGACCAGCGCATCCGCGGCCGGGACGGCTACCGCTACACCGACTCGACGGGTGCCGAGACCGCCGACCACATCGACCCGGCCCGCGCCGGGCGGCTGCACATCCTCGAGGTGCAGCGCCTCATCCGCACCATGCCGAAGGTCGTCGTCGCCGTCGTGAACGGCTGGGCCGCCGGCGGCGGGCACTCGCTGCACGTCGTGGCCGACCTGACGATCGCCTCCCGGCAGCACGCCCGCTTCATGCAGACCGACGCGAACGTCGGGTCGTTCGACGGCGGCTACGGCTCGGCGCTGCTCGCCCGGCAGGTCGGCCAGAAGCGGGCGCGCGAGATCTTCTTCCTCGCCCGCGAGTACTCCGCCGAGCAGGCGCAGGCGTGGGGCGCGGTGAACGACGTCGTCGACCACGCCGAGCTGGAGGACGCCGCGCTCGAGTACGCCCGCATCGTGGCGACGAAGTCCCCGCAGGCGATCCGCATGCTGAAGTTCGCCTTCAACCTCGCCGACGACGGCCTCGCCGGCCAGCAGGTGTTCGCGGGCGAGGCCACCCGGCTGGCGTACATGACGGACGAGGCCGTCGAGGGCCGGGACGCGTTCCTCGAGCGCCGGGACCCGGACTGGGGCCGGTTCCCGTACGCCTACTGACCGCTCAGGAGACCGTCAGCGACCCCGTGCCCGCGGGCACCAGCTCGACCCAGGTGTTCCCCGGCGCGAGCTCGGCCGGCGCGCCGTCGGCGGTGAACAGCCGCAGCGGCGCGTCGCGGGAGTCCTTCTGCCACCGCACGGCGACGGTCCGGCCGCCCGACGCGAGCGTCGCCTCGCCGGAGCCCACCAGGGTGTAGGTCGGCACGACCGCGCCGTTCTGCGCCCCGAACGGCGACCCGGGGTGCTGCGCGACGACCGACACGACGTTGGTCGCGGTCAGCCGGGCACCCGAGGCCGCCATGGCCGGCACGTCGCCCTCGGACCGCTCCCAGACCGACCCGTTCCACGTCCAGGTGGGCGAGGACTGGGTCGACAGGTCGAACGCGAGCGTGGTCGCCGGGGTGCCGGCGACCACGGCGGTCGCCGCCTCGGGGGTGCGCGCGAACGCGAGCTGCTCGCCCGGGGACGCCTGGTGGCCGGCGTCCGCCTGCGCCCACAGCGCCTGCGGGTCGGCGTACACGTTGTGCGGGGCCTTGCGGGCGCTGGACCGGTACATGCCCGCGGCGCCCGCGTCGTGGCTGATGACCTGCACGGGGCTCTGCCGCACCAGGTCGAGGATGCCGGCCTGGCCGCCGGAGAACGCGAGCAGCCCGTTCATCGGGGAGGCGATGTCCGGGTCCATCGGCCGCACCGAGCGGATCGGGCCGATCTCCGCGGGCACCTGCGAGTGGAACACCGCGACGAACCGCGAGACGTCGAACTCGACGATGGTCTCCCACACCACGTCCGCCTGCTCGAGGCCGGCCTGGGGGCGCGCGGCCGAGGTGTTCTCGACCTTCACGGCGAGCGCGGGCCGGTTCACGGGCTCGCCCGCGACGCCCGTCAGCGGCCACGTCGGGGCGACCACCGGCTCGGGCGCGGCGGCCTTCTGCGGGTCGAGCGTCGGCGCGACGGTGGTGGCCTCCGGCTCGGGGGTGGCGTCCTGCGCGCACCCGGCGAGCAGCAGCGTCGCCGCCACCGCCAGTCCGGCGGCGCGGCGCGCGCCCCGCCTCGTGGTCCCGAGCATGTCCCGTGTCCTCCGTGCGTCGTCCGGTGATCCCGCGCCACTCTACGGGCGGACCTACCCTGACCGGGTGCACCGTCCCGTCCGCGCCGTCACCGCCACCGCCGCGACCGTGCCCGCGCTCACCGAGGCGCTCGCCGCCGCGCTCGACGGGTCCGGCCCCGCGGTGCTGCCGCAGGAGGGGCCCGCGTCCGGCGCCCCCGCGCCGGGAGGGGCGGGCACGCCGGTGCCGGAGGCGGTCGCCCTGCTGGTGCGCACGTCCGGGTCGACCGGCACGCCCCGCGAGGTGATGCTGACCGCCGCCGCCCTGCGCGCCTCGGCCGACGCGACGCACCGCCGGCTCGCCGGGCCGGGCCGCTGGCTGCTCCCGCTGCCCCCCGCGCACGTCGCCGGCCTGCAGGTGCTCGTGCGCTCCCTGGTCGCCGGCACCACGCCCGCGGTGCTCGCCGGGCCGTTCCGCGCGGACGCGTTCGCCGCCGCGACCGGGCGCCTCGCGGAGCAGCCGGGCCCCCGGTACACGTCGCTGGTCCCGACCCAGCTGCACCGCCTGCTGGAGTCCCCCGCGGGCACCCGGGCGCTGGCCGCCTACGACGCCGTGCTGCTCGGCGGCGCCGCCGCCCCGCCGGACCTCGTCGCCCGCGCCCGGGCGGCCGGGGCGGTCGTCGTGACGACCTACGGCATGTCCGAGACCTGCGGCGGCTGCGTCTACGACGGCGTCCCCCTGGACGGCGTCCGGGTGCGGCTGGACGCCGGCGACCGCATCCGGATCGCCGGCCCCGTCCTCGCCGCCGGCTACCGGGAGCGCCCGGACCTGGACGCCGAGCTGTTCGAGGAGCACGACGGCGCGCGGTGGCTGCGCACCAGCGACCTGGGCCGCTGGGCCGGCCCGCCGGACGCGCCGCGCCTCGAGGTGCTCGGCCGGGCCGACGACGTGCTGGTCACCGGCGGCGAGAAGGTCGCGCCCGCGGCCGTCGAGCGCGTGCTGGCCGGACGGCCCGGCGTCGGCGAGGTGCTCGTCGTCGGGGTCCCCGACGCCGAGTGGGGCCAGGCGCTCGTCGCGGTGGTCGTCCCGCCCGCCGGCGCGCCCGCGCCCGCCCTCGACGACCTGCGCCACGCCGCGGCCGGTGCCCTCGGGCGGGCCGCCGCGCCCCGGCAC
>JAEWGQ010000322.1 GCA_023388235.1 Actinomycetes bacterium
CCGCAGGAACGCACCCTAACCATGCGCGTGTTTACCGGTCTGACCATGCTGGATACCGTGCAGGCCACCGTCGGCGAAATCTGCCAGATCCAGGACGCCCGCACCGAGCACGAAGAAGCGGTGTACACCAACATCGCCTTCATGCAGTCCGTGCACGCCCGCTCCTACTCCTCGGTGTTCTCCACCCTCACCTCCACCCCGGAGATCGACTCGGCCTACCGCTGGGCCGTGGAGAACGATCTGCTGCAAGAGCGCGCGAAGAAGGTGCTCGTGCACTACTACGGAGATGATCCGCTGAAGCGGAAGGTTTCCTCGACCCTCCTCTCCTCCCTGCTGCTGTACGCCGGTTTCTACCTGCCGCTGCACTTCTCCGTGCACGCCACCCTCACCAACACCGCCGACATGATCCGCCTGATCCTGCGGGACAAGGCCGTGCACGGCTACTACTCCGGCTACAAGTACCAGCGCGGCCTGGAAACGCATTCCGCCGCTGAGCAGGAGGAAATGCAGGAGTTCACCTTCAACCTGCTGGAGGAGCTCTACCAGCTCGAGCTGCAGTACTCCGGCGAGCTGTACGAGCCCCTGGGCCTGATGGACGATGTGGCCGTCTTCGTGCGCTACAACGCCAACAAGGCGCTGATGAACCTTGGCTACCCGGCGCGGTTCAGCGCCGAGGAGACTCAGGTGAACCCCGAGATCCTCGCGGCGCTCGCTCCGGGGGCCGACGAGAACCACGACTTCTTCTCGGGTTCAGGCTCCTCGTACATTATTGGTAAGGCAGAGGACACTTCTGACTCCGACTGGGACTTCTGATCTCGGAAGACTCAGGTCGGATCAGGGGCGGCGGCGTCGGCGATGCAACCGACGGGCCATGAAACCCGCGGTTCTTAGACCCGACGGCACCGCCCCCTCCCGATCGACGGCGCGCCACCCGGCCGGCGTCGGTCTGATGACTGACCAGGCCGAATGTCCCGAATGTCCTCTGCCCGCAGGAAACCGTTCGAAGATCGACACCCCATCACCCCGAAGGGAAACCATCATGACTTTGCGTATCAGCGTCCTCGTCGGCAGCCTCCGCCGTGGCTCCAACGCCCGCAAGATCGCCCAGCACGCCATCGAAATGATGCCCGAGGATGTGCAGGCCGAGATCGTCGAGATCCGCGACCTGCCGCTGTACGACTTCGACTACGACGACCCCGAGGTGACCGACAAGGCCACCCCGCAGGAGTACACCGACTTCCGCGAGCGGATTAAGGCCAGCGACGGCATCCTCTTCGTGACCTCCGAAAACAACCGGACCATCCCCGCCTGCCTCAAGAATGCGGTGGACATCGGCTCCAAGCCCAATAGCGACGTGGCCTGGAAGAACAAGCCGGCCGGCATCATCAGCCACTCCGTGGGCCGCATGGGTGGCTACAGCTCCCAGAAGAACCTGCGCCTGGCTCTGTCCTACTTCGACATGCCGATGCCGGGTCTGCCCGAGGTGTTCCTGGGGCAGTCGCCGACCCTGCTCGGCGAGGACGGCCGCCTCGAACCGCAGAAGACCATCGACTTCGTGCAGGACTACGTGAACCGCTTCGTGGAGCTGGTTCGCCGCACGGCGAAGGAAGGCTGAGCTCGGGCTGAGTCGAGGGCCGATTCAGGCCTGGCCCGGTGCGGATCGTGATGCGATCTGGCACCGGCTGGGGTCTGGACCGGCCCCGCTCTGTTGCCGAGGCAGGGCGTGGGCTTGGCTGGGGCAGGGCTGAGCTGGGCGTAAAAATAGGACGCATCCCGTGCCGTTCGGGCCCTGATCCCTGCAGCCTTTTCCTGAGATACTGCGGGAGTCCGCCCCCGACGAAGGAGATCCGATGGACCGCACCGCCGTAGACACCGAAGGCGCCTGGTTCGAGCCGGAGCGCATCCAGGACCTGCGCCGCAAGCTGCCGATCCCCTACGTGGACATCGTCCCCGTGCGAACGGACACCGACGGCAGCATCGTGCAGGTGGGGCTGCTGCTTCGAGCCTCCGGTGCCGGCCGTATCGTGCGCGACATCGTCACCGGCCGCGTGCTGATCCACGAGACCATCCGGGAAGCAATCGCTCGGCATATCGAGAAAGACCTCGGGCCGATGGCACTGCCGCGGATCCCTGTGTCCCCGATGCCGTTCACGGTGGCGGAGTACTTCCCCACCCCGGGCCAGTCCCTGTTCACCGACCCGCGCCAGCATGCGATCGCTCTGGCCTACATCGTTCCGGTGCAGGGCGAATGCTCACCGCAGGAAGACGCGCTCGAGCTGTCCTGGTACGACGTTCCCGAGCTGCTCGAGTCGAACGTGCTCGACGAGCTGGAGGGCGGACACGACATCATCGTCCGACGAGCCCTCGCCCACGCCGGCCTACTCTAAGCACTAACCGGTTCGCGTCCTGCTCTCGGCCGCCTCCCTCCGGTTGCCGGCCTGCCGCTCAACCCGCGCCATCTCCAAGTGACGTGTCAGTACGTTCCAAAATTTGGAAGCTGGCCGCCCGAAAGGTGGAGTGGGCGCAGGCGTGGCGCGCGACGGGGCGGCGGGGGCTGGTGGGCCCACGGGCGCGACAGCGACCTCGTGCGAGCATCGAAACGCGGAGCGGGCCGACGGATCGGCTACACCTACCTCCACTCGATGATCGACGGGTTCTCCCGCCTGGCCTACACCGAAGCAC
>JAEWGQ010000362.1 GCA_023388235.1 Actinomycetes bacterium
ACCCCGCGGCGCGCCCCGGGCCCGCCGCGCGCCAGCAGCACGCCGACCGCGGCCGCGTCGAGCGCGGTGACGAGCACCGTCCACCCGAGCGCGTAGCCGAACGTGCCGACGGCGTCGACCAGGGCGGGCAGCAGCATCGGCAGCACGGCCCCCGCCGGGTACACCCAGTCGCCGTCCAGCACCGGCCACGTCCCCTGGTGCAGGCCCTGCCACATCCACCAGCGGTACAGGTCCAGGTCCCAGAACGCGCGCGCGGGGACCAGCACCGTCCCGACGTACCCGATCCAGCCGTGGACCAGCAGGAACGCGGTCCACAGCGCGGCGCGCGAGCGCAGCAGGCGGGTGATGGGGCACCTCCGACGGCGAGCGGACCGGGCGGCCCACACCCTACGCGGCGGACCCCGGCCCGGCGGGGAGCCCCGAGCCGCTAGCCTGCCGTGCGGTGCGCCCGGACCGGCGGGGCGCGGAGCACGGCGACGAGGAGGCGGTACCGCGTGAGCGCGATCGGCTGGCGGGTGCACGGCGACGGCAGGACCGTCGCCCCCGGGGCGGTCGTCGCCCCCGACGAGCGGCTGTCGTGGCCCCGGACCATCGGGATCGGCATGCAGCACGTCGTCGCGATGTTCGGCGCGACGTTCCTGGTGCCGCTGCTCACGGGCTTCTCGCCCGCGACCACGCTGCTGTTCTCGGCGATCGGCACGGTGACGTTCCTGCTCGTCACGGGGAACCGGCTGCCGTCCTACCTGGGCTCCAGCTTCGCGTTCATCGGCCCGATCGTGGCCGCGACCGCGTCGGGCGGGCAGTCGGCGGCCGTCGGCGGCATCCTCGTCACCGGCCTGCTGCTCGCGCTGATCGGCCTGGTCGTGCACCTGGCCGGCTCGCGGTGGATCGACCTCGTCATGCCGCCCGTCGTCACGGGCACGGTCGTCGCGCTGATCGGCTTCAACCTCGCCCCGACCGCGTGGGGGACGTGCGACGACACCGGCGCGTGCAGCGGGTTCCGCGCCGCGCCCGTCACCGCGCTCGCGACGCTCGGCGCCATCGTGCTGGCCGCCGTGGCGTTCCGCGGCATCCTCGGTCGCCTGTCCATCCTCGTCGGCGTGGTCGTCGGCTACGTCGTCGCCTGGGTCCGCGGCGAGGTGGACTTCACGGCCGTCGGCGACGCCGCCTGGTTCGGCCTGCCCGACTTCGTCGCGCCGACGTTCGAGCCGCGGCTGCTCGGGCTGTTCCTGCCCGTGGTGTTCGTGCTGATCGCCGAGAACGTCGGCCACGTGAAGTCCGTCGCGGCGATGACCGGCAAGGACCTGGACCCGCTGACCGGGCGCGCGCTGCTGGCCGACGGCCTCGCCACGACGTTCGCCGGCCTCGGCGGCGGCTCGGGCACCACCACGTACGCCGAGAACATCGGGGTCATGGCCGCGACCAAGGTCTACTCGACGGCCGCGTACTGGGTGGCCGCCGCGACCGCGCTCGTGCTG
The DNA here is from genome assembly GCA_023388235.1 of Actinomycetes bacterium. Taxonomy (GTDB): domain Bacteria; phylum Actinomycetota; class Actinomycetes; order Actinomycetales; family Cellulomonadaceae; genus Cellulomonas. The sequence goes on from JAEWGQ010000362.1 coordinate 1,479, forward strand.
AGCCTGTCGCCCAAGTTCGGCGAGCTGATCAACACGATCCCGGCGGGCGTCCTCGGCGGCGCGACGACCGTGCTCTACGGGATGATCGGCGTGCTCGGCGCCCGCATCTGGGTGCAGAACAAGGTCGACTTCTCCGACCCGGTGAACCTGACGACCGCGGCGGTCGCCCTGGTCATCGGCATCGCCAACTTCACCTGGGCCGCCGGTGACCTCGAGTTCGCGGGCATCGCGCTCGGCACGGCCGCCGCCATCGGCGTCTACCACGTCATGCGCGCGGTGGCCCGCTGGCGTGGCACCAGCCAGGAGCCGGCGTCCCCGGCGAGCGTCCCGGGCGGGACCGAGCTGGAGCGCGAGCCCCGCGCGTAGCCGGTCCGCCGCGCCCGGGGGGTGGACGGTGCTTCCTGGGAGTCGCCTGTGACTGCCATGATGACCCCATGACCTGGTCCGACGCGCACCCCCGGCGCAGCGCGTGCTGACCGGCGCGACCGACGTGGTGCTCGACCGCCTGCTGTGGGCCGTCGCCGCCGTCGTCGACCAGGTGGTGATCGGGCGCGACGTCGTCACGGACCTGGTCGAGCAGTGGTCGTGGTCGGCGATGTGGCCGGTGGTCGCGCTGGTGACCGTCGCGCTCGTGGTCGGCGCGTGGACCGCGTTCTGGGACGACTGACGCCGGTGCGCGCGGGCGCGGGTGTCCGCCCCCGCCCCTAGCCTGGGCGCATGCCCGAGGGTCACACCGTCCACCGCATCGCCCGCCAGTTCGCCCGCGACTTCGTCGGCCACCCGGTCGCCGTGTCCTCCCCGCAGGGGCGGTTCGCGGCCGGTGCCGCGCTGCTCGACGGGCGGGAGCTGCTGACGTCCGCGGCCGTGGGCAAGCAGCTGTTCCTCGGGTTCGCGGGCGGGCACGTGCTGCGGGTGCACCTGGGCCTGTACGGGGCGTGGGACTTCCTCGGGGTGGTGTCGCCGCTGGCCGAGGGCGAGGGCGCGGTGGCGAGCCTCGGCGCCCCCCGCGTGCGGCGGGCCGTGCGGATGGGCGAGGGCGAGCGGGAGGGTGACGTCGGCGCGGAGGTCGAGGACTTCCCGCCCGCGCCCGTCGGCCAGGTGCGCGTGCGGCTCGCGACCGCCGCGACCGTGGCGGACCTGCGCGGACCCACGGCGTGCGAGGTGCTCGACCCGGCGGCGACAGCGGCGGCGCTCGCGCGGCTCGGCCCGGACC
>JAEWGQ010000374.1 GCA_023388235.1 Actinomycetes bacterium
CCCGTGGCGTCGGGCGCCGTCACGGGCGACCCGCGGGCCGCAGGCGGGACGCGAGCTGCACGGCGCGCACGGCGGCCGCCGCCTTGTCGCGGGACTCGCGGTACTCCGCCGCGGGCACGGAGTCGGCGACGATCCCGGCGCCGGCCTGCACGCTCGCGCGGCCGTCCCGGATCAGGGCGGTGCGGATCGCGATCGCCATGTCCATGTCGCCCGCCAGGTCGAAGTACCCGACCGTGCCGCCGTAGATCCCCCGGCGGGCCGGCTCGATCTCGTCGATCAGGGCGATGGCGCGCGGCTTGGGCGCGCCGGACAGGGTGCCCGCCGGGAACGTCGCGGTCAGCGCGCCCAGCGCCGTGGCGCCCTCCCGCAGCCGCCCGACCACCGTCGAGCAGATGTGCATGATGTGGCTGAACCGGCGCACCGTCATGAACTCGACGACCTCGACCGTCGCCGGCTCGCACACCTTCACCAGGTCGTTGCGGGACAGGTCGACCAGCATGAGGTGCTCGGCGCGCTCCTTGGGGTCGGCCAGCAGCTCGTCGTGCAGGGCCCGGTCCTGCTCGGGCGTGGCGCCGCGGGGGCGCGAGCCGGCGATCGGGTACGTCGTGACGTGCCCCTCGGTGACCTTCACCAGCGTCTCCGGGCTCGACCCGACCACCGCGAAGTCCCGGCCGTCCGCGTCCTGCAGCTGCAGGTAGTACATGTACGGGCTCGGGTTCACGGTGCGCAGCACGCGGTAGACGTCCAGCGGGTCCGCCGGGCAGTCGAGGTCCAGGCGCTGGGAGAGCACGACCTGGAACACCTCGCCGTCCCGGATCGCCTCCTTGCCCGTCTCGACCGCGCGCTCGTACTCCTGCGCGGTCGACCGGAACTCCAGCTCCGGCACCGGCGCGTCCACCAGCCGGGCCGCGCCCGGGTCGGCGGGGCGCAGCAGGGCCTCCTGCATCGCGTCCAGGCGCGCGACCGCGTCGGCGTGCGCCTCGTCCACGCGCTCGTCGGTGCCGTCGAAGTTGATGGCGTTGGCGACCAGCCACACCGAGCCGTCGCGGTGGTCCGTCACGGCCAGGTCGGTCGCCAGGCACAGCGTCAGCTCCGGCACCCCGAGCTCGTCGGGCGCCGCGGCGGGCAGCGTCGGCTCCCAGTGCCGCACGACGTCCCAGCCCAGCGCGCCCACGAGCCCGCCCGTCAGGGGCGGCAGGCCGGGCACGGCCGGCGTGCGCAGCACCTCGAGGGTCTCGCCGAGCACGGTCAGCGGGTCGCCCTCGGTGGGCACGCCCGCGGGCACGTCACCGGTCCAGACGGCCCGGCCGTCGCGCACGCTCAGCGTCGCGCGGGACCGCACGCCCACGAACGACCAGCGGGACCACGAGCCGTCCTGCTCCGCCGACTCCAGCACGAACGTGCCCGGTCGTCCGGCCGCGAGCGTGCGGTACAGGCCGACGGGCGTGGTGTCGTCGGCCAGCAGCCGCCGGACCACCGGGATGACGCGGCGCGTCGCCGCCCGGTCGCGGAACTCGTCCAGCGCCGGCCACGTCGCGCCCCAGGGCACCTCGACCGGCGCCTGGTCGGGCGCGCCGGTGCGGGCGTCCGCCGCCGCGCTCACGACCGGTCCCCCGCGCCGGGCCGCCCGGCCGCCACGGCGTCGCCCGCCGCGGGCCGCTCGCCGACGACGGCGTCGAGCAGGCCGCCGGCCTCGAAGCAGGTGCGCGTGCCGGTGTGGCACGCGGCGCCCACCTGGTCCACCCGGACCAGCAGCGCGTCCCCGTCGCAGTCCAGCGCCACGGACTTCACGTACTGGGCGTGCCCGGACGTGTCGCCCTTGCGCCAGTACTCCTGCCGCGACCGGCTCCAGAACGTCACGCGGCCGGTGGTCAGGGTGCGGTGCAGCGCCTCGTCGTCCATCCAGCCGAGCATCAGCACCTCGCCGGTGTCGTGCTGCTGCACGACCGCGGCGACGAGGCCCGCGGCGTCGCGCGACAGGCGCGCGGCGACGGCCGGGTCGAGACCGGGGGCGGGGACGGGGGCGTCGGGAGTCTGCGGTGCCACGCGCCCGATCCTCGCACGGACCCCGGCGGCGCGGGGGGCGCGTCCGGTGCTCAGCGGGTCTGCGCGACCCACGCCCGGTGCATCGCCGCGTAGACGCCGTCCCGCGCGGCCAGCTCCTCGTGCGGGCCGACCTCGACCACGCGCCCGGCGTCGACGACGACCACCAGGTCGGCGGCCTCCGCGGTGGACAGCCGGTGCGCGATCGTCACGGTGCTGCGCCCGGTGGTCAGCGAGTCGAGGGCGCGCGCGATCCGCACCTCCGTCGCCGGGTCCACCGCGGAGGTCGCCTCGTCCAGGACGAGCAGGTCCGCGTCGGCCAGGTAGGCCCGGGTCAGCGCGACGAGCTGCCGCTCCCCCGCCGACAGCGCCTCGCCGCGCTGCCCGACCGGCGTGTCCAGCCCGGAGGGCAGCTCCGCGAGCCAGTCGGACAGCCCGAGCTCCGCCAGGGCGGCCCGCAGCCGGGGCTCGGCGGCCGCCCGGCCGGGGGCGGCACCGTCGTCGGTGCGCAGGCCGTAGAGCAGGTTCTCGGCGAGCGTGGCGTCGAACAGGAAGCCCTCCTGCGGCACCATGACGACCCGGCGGCGCAGGTGCGCGGTGCTGACGGTGCGCAGGTCGGTGCCGTCCAGCAGCACCGTCCCCTCCGTCGGGTCCATCAGGCGGGTGACGAGCTTCGCGATCGTGGTCTTGCCCGACCCGGTCGCCCCCACGACGGCCACCGAGCGGCCCGCCGGCAGCCGCAGGTCGACGCCGTGCAGCACGGGCGGCCCGCCGGGGTACGCGAACCCGACGCCGCGCAGCTCCACCGCCGCGGGCCCACGGGGGGACGGGACGCCGCGCGGGCCGGGGTCGGCCACCTGCACGGGGGTGTCGATGATCCCGAGCACCCGCCGCCAGCCGGCGACGGCGTTCTGCAGCTCGTTGAGCACCTCGGTGGCCTGCTGCACCGGGCCGGTGAACAGCTGCACCAGGAACAGGAAGGCGAGCAGCCGGCCGACGCTGAGGTCCCCGGCGACGCCGAGCGCCGTGCCGGCCACGACCACCACGGCGAGCACGAGGTTCGCGACCAGCACGCCGGAGGAGAACACCAGCGACACCGTGTTCTGCGCGTGCACCATCGCGTCCCGGGTCGCGCCGATGCGGGCGTCCACCGTGCGCTGCACCCGGCGCTGCACGCCGTACGCGCGGATCGTCTCCGCCCCGACGACGGCCTCGGACACGGCGCCGAGCATGGCGCCGACCCGCTCGCGCACCCGGGTGTACGCGGCGTTCACGCGGGTCTGCAGCGGGCGCAGCGCGATCACCAGCGGGCCGAAGCAGAGCCACACCAGCACGGTGAGCTGCCACGAGTAGACGGCCATCAGCACCGTGGCGACAGCGACCTGCAGCGTCGAGACGAGCAGCATGATGCCGCCCCACTGCACGAACATCGAGATGGTGTCGACGTCCGAGGTCACGCGGGACACGAGCGACCCGCGCCGCTCGGTGTTCTGCGTGAGCACCGACAGGTCGTGCACGTGCCGGAACGCCCGCACGCGCAGCGCGGCGAGCCCGGCCTCGGACGCGCGGAACAGCCGGACGTTGACGAGCGCCGAGCACAGGCCGCCCGCGACGAGGGCGAGCGCCGCCGCGGACACCAGGGTGACGACGCGGCGGACGTCCGGGCCGTCGTCGGCGAGGATCCCGGTGTCCATCACCTGCTGCACCGCGACCGGCACCACGACCTTGCCCGCCGCGGCCAGCACGGCCAGCGCGAACGTCACGCCGAGCCCCTGCACGAGCTGCGGGGACACCTGCACGCCGCGGCGCAGCGTGCCGAGCACGCCCAGCGGCTCGGCGCCGCCGCCCAGGCCGCCGCCCGCTCCGTCCTCGTGCCGGGTCACCGGGCCTCCTCCTCGTCCAGCTCGGCCGCGACCAGCGCGCCGGCCTCGCGGTCCTCGTCGTCCTCCTCGGCGGCCTCGCCCGCCGCCAGCGCCTCGGCCCGGCGCGCCGCACGCCGCTCCGACTCCTGCTCGTAGGCCGTGGCGAGCTCGCGGTAGCCGGGGTCGCGAGCCAGCAGCTCGGCGTGCGTGCCGCGGTCCACCACCCGGCCGCCGGCGACGTGCACCACCTCGTCCGCCAGCAGCACCGACGACATCCGGTAGGCGACCAGCAGCACGGTCGGGCCGCCGGCGGCGTCGCCCGCGTGCGCCCGCAGGCCGGTGAGGATGCCCTGCTCCACGCGCGGGTCGACCGCGGACGTGGCGTCGTCCAGCACCAGCAGCCGCGGGCGGCGCACGAGCGCCCGGGCGATCGCGAGGCGCTGGCGCTGCCCGCCCGACAGGTTGGACCCGCGCTCCCCCAGCGGCGCGTCCAGGCCGCCGGGCAGGTCGCGGACGACGCCGTCCACCCGGGCGAGCCGCAGCGCGGCCCACACCTCGTCGTCGCCGGGCGCGGCCGGGTCGTCCGGGTCGCACAGGGTCACGTTGCCGCGCACCGTGTCCTCGAACACGAACGTCTGCTGGCCGACGAGCACGACCTGCGCGGTGAGGTCGCCGGGCACGAGGTCCCGCACGTCGGTGCCGTCGACCGCGACCGTCCCCGACGTCGGGTCGGTGAGCCGCGGCACGAGCGACACCAGCGTCGTCTTGCCCGCGCCGGTCGGGCCGACCACCGCGACCACCCGGCCGGGCGGCACCTCCAGGTCGACGTCGCGCAGCAGGTCGACCGGCCCCTCGGGGCCGGGCACGCGCACCCCGACCCCGGACATCCGCAGCGCGGCGCCCCCGGGCCGGCGCACCAGCGGGACCGTGCCCGGCTCGAGCTCGCCCTCGGCGTCCACCACGCGGGCCACCCGGTCGTGCCCGACCAGCGCCCGCGGCAGCTCGCCGAGCACCCAGCCGAACGCGCGCACCGGCACGGCCATGAGCGTGAGCAGGTACGCCGCGGCGACGATGTCGCCCGTGCCGACCGCGCCCGCCCGCACGCGCCACACGCCGACCAGCAGCACGAGCAGCGTGCCGATGCTCGGCAGCATGTCGATCACCGGGTCGAAGTACGCCCGGACCACGCCGACCCGCACGTTCGCGTCCCGCAGCGCGGCCGTGCGCTCGGCGAACCGGCGCTCCTCGCGGTCCTCCGTGCCCAGCGACTTGACGAGCAGCGCTGCCTCGAAGCTCTCGTGCGCGATGTCGGCGACCTCCGCGCGCAGCTGCTGCGCCCGCGTGGCCGCCGGGGACATCCGGCGCTGGAACACGAGGTTCGCGACGACGGCCGCGGGCAGCACCACCAGCGCCGCCAGCGCGAGCCACACGTCCGTGGACAGCAGCGCGACCGCGGCCACGGCGATCATCACGACGACGCCGAGCGCGAACGGCAGCGGGTTGAACACGCCCGTCGCGGCCTCCACGTCCGCCGACGCGTTCGACAGCAGCTGCCCCGTGGGGTGCTGCCGGTGCCACGTCATCGGCAGCCGCAGGTACTGCCGGGTCACCGCGCGCCGGTGCATCGCCTGCTGGTCGGCGACGCCCATGCCCGCGAAGATCCGCCGCCCCGCGACCGCCGCGGCCAGCGACACGGCGACCAGCGCGAGCACGCCGCCCGCCAGCCAGAGCCGCCCGCGCGCGACCCCGTCGCCCGCCAGCGCCGGCACCACCACGTCGTCCGTCGCCCAGCCGAGCACCCGGCTGACGGCGACCGTCAGCGCGCCGAACGCGGCGGACGTGCCGATCGCCAGCACGTAGGTGCGCGGCTGCGACGCGATCCCCCGGCCCATCAGCAGCAGGGACCGCCGCAGCACCGACCCGGTCAACGTGGCCGGACGGGGCGTGGTGGAGCGCGCGGGCACAGCACGGCCTTTCACAGGGGGTCAGCGGCGCCGTCGATCCTCTCACGCACCGGTGACAGGGCCCCGGGGGCCGTCCCGGACGGTGAGACGCCGACGGGCCGGCCACCCGCAGGTGGCCGGCCCGTCGGACCGGTGACCGGGCGCGAACCCGGCCGGTCGGCTCAGTTGCCGGTGAGCTTCTCGCGGAGCGCGGCGAGCGCCTCGTCCGACGCCAGCGTGCCGGTCGCCTCCTGGGCCGGGGCCGAGGAGTAGGACGAGCTCGAGGACGAGGAGGACGACGACGAGGTCGCACCCTCGGACGCGGCCTCCGCGTCGGCCTGGACGGCGTCCAGGACCTGCTTGCGGTGCGCCTCCCAGCGCTCGTGGGCCTTGGCGTACTGCGCCTCCCAGGCCTCGCGCTGGGCCTCGAAGCCCTCGAGCCACTCGTTGGTCGCCGGGTCGAAGCCCTCGGGGTACTTGTAGTTCCCCTCCTCGTCGTACTCGGCCGCCATGCCGTAGAGCGCGGGGTCGAAGTCCTCGGAGGTCGGGTCGAAGCCCTCGTTCGCCTGCTTGAGCGACAGCGAGATGCGGCGGCGCTCCAGGTCGATGTCGATGACCTTGACGAACACGTCGTCGCCGACCTGCACGACCTGCTCCGGGATCTCGACGTGGCGCACGGCCAGCTCCGAGATGTGCACCAGGCCCTCGATGCCGTCCTCGACGCGCACGAACGCACCGAACGGGACGAGCTTGGTGACCTTGCCGGGGACGACCTGGCCGATGGCGTGCGTCCGGGCGAACGCCTGCCACGGGTCCTCCTGCGTCGCCTTCAGCGACAGCGAGACCCGCTCGCGGTCGAAGT
>JAEWGQ010000377.1 GCA_023388235.1 Actinomycetes bacterium
CCTTCGCCGCCTGCGAGGAGTTCTGCGCGATCTCCCGGATCGAGGCACCCATCTGCTCGGCACCCGCCGCGACCGTCTGCACGTTGCGCGACACCTGCTCCGCCGCCGCCGCGACCACGCCCGCCTGCGCCGACGTCTCGTCGGAGCCCGCGACCACCTGGTTCGACGCCGCCGACAGCTCCTCCGCCGCCGCGGCGACGGTCTGCGCGGTCTCGACCACGCCGGCGATCGCACCGCGCAGGTTCTCCTGCGCGCGGGTCAGGGCACGGGACATCTGGCCCAGCTCGTCGTGCGAGTCGACCTGCGGGGTGACCGTGAGGTCCCCGTCGGCCATGGCGTCCACCGCGCGCTGCACCTCGGTGACCTGCCCGCGGATCATCGCGGCGATCACCATGCCCACCGCGCCGATCAGCAGCACGCCGCCCACCAGCACGATGAGGAGGATGCGGGAGCCGGCCGCGGCCTCCGCCGCCGCCTGGTCCGAGACCGTCGTCAGGTAGTCCGCCGCCGACGTCTCCGCCTGGTCCAGCGCGGCCACCATCGCGTCGACCGCGTCCTGCGCGGGGCCGTCGGTCACCTGGCCGAACGTGGCCTCGTCGCTGGCGAACGCCGCCGGGACCAGCTGGTCGTCGCGGACCTGGCGCCACTGCTGCCAGGCCGCCTGGAAGTCCTCCCAGCCGGGCACGACCACGTCGCCGATGCCGGCCTCGAACGCGTCCGCCGCCGCCTGCAGGTCCGCGTCCGTGGCGGCCATGCGGTCCAGCTGCTCCTGCTGCGCCGCGTCGCCGTCCGTGACGCTGCCCGCCGCCTGCGCGATGAGCATCCGCGCCTTGATCTCCTCCTGGTGCACCACGGCGAGCGGGGCGATGACGTCCTTGCTCACCCGCTCGACGCTCGCCGTGGCCGCCGCGAGGTCGTCCATCCGCACGGCGGCGAACGTGCCGGTCGCGGCGACCACGACGACCACCAGCGCCAGCAGCTGGAGGATCTTGGTGCGCACGCCGCGGTTCGCGAACCAGGCGGTGCCGCGGCGCGGGCCGGTGCGGGGGGTGCGCACGGGCGCGGACCCACGCGGGCCGCGCGGCGTGGGCACGCGGTCGACCGTCGGCACCCGCGCGGGTGCCGTCGTCGACGTCGTGGTGACGCTCATGGTGGGTCCTTCCTGTCAGCCCCTGTCGGACTCCCGATCGTCCGCGGACCCCGCTCGCTGAGCGGCACAGCGGGTGAGAACGGGGCCGCGCCGGCCCCGGCGGTGCGGCGCGGCCCCGTCCGGCGCGCGGTGCTGCTCAGTACGTGAAGCGGGACACCCGCCCGCGCAGGTCCTCGGACAGGCGCGCGAGCTCGGCGACCGCGTCGCCCATCTGGTTGAGGGTCTGGCTCGACGTCGCCGCCGCGGACGCCACGCCCGTGATGTTCGTGGCGATCTCCCCCGACCCGGTGGCGGCCTCGGCCACGGAGCGCGACATCTCCGTGGTGGTCGCGGTCTGCTCCTCGACCGCCGAGGCGATCGTCAGCTGGTAGTCGTTGATGCTGGCGATGATCTGCCCGATCTCGCCGATGGCCGTGACCGCCGACCCCGTGTCGTTCTGGATGGCCTCGACGCGGCGGACGATGTCCTCGGTGGCCTTGGCGGTCTCCTGCGCGAGCTCCTTGACCTCGCCCGCGACCACGGCGAAGCCCTTGCCGGCCTCCCCGGCGCGCGCGGCCTCGATCGTCGCGTTCAGCGCCAGCAGGTTCGTCTGCTCCGCGATGGACGTGATCGCCTTGACCACGTTCCCGATCTCCAGGCTCGACGCGCCGAGCCGGGCGACCTGGTCGTTGGTGGCCTGCGCGACGTCCGTGGCGCGGCCGGCGACCTTCGCGGCCTCCGAGGCGTTCTGCGCGATCTCCCGGATGGACGCGCCCATCTGCTCGGCGCCCGCCGCGACCGTCTGCACGTTGCGCGACACCTGCTCCGCCGCCGCCGCGACCACGCCCGCCTGGGCCGACGTCTCGTCGGAGCCGGCGACCACCTGGGTCGACGCCGCCGAGAGCTCCTCGGCCGCCGCGGCGACCGTCTGCGCCGTCTCGACCACCCCGGACACCACGCCCCGCAGGCTGCCCTGGGCGGTGCCCAGCGCGCGCGCCATCGCGCCGAGCTCGTCCGTGCTGCGCACCCGGGCGGCGACCGTCAGGTCCCCCTCGGCCATCGCCTCCAGCGCCGTGCGGACCTCGCCCGCGTCGCGGGACAGCCGGCGCGCGACCCGCAGGCCCACCACCAGGACCACCGCGAGGCCGAGGACCACCAGCAGCACCACGAGCAGCAGCGTGCGGGACGCGGTGCTGCTCGCGTGGTCGGAGTTCCGGTCCGCCACCGCGGCGACGGCCTCGTTCTCCTGCGCGATCGCGTCGGCCGCGACGGTCGTCTGCGGCAGGATCTCCGCCCGGTACAGCGCGGCGGCGCCCGCGACGTCCCCGGAGTCCGCGAGCGGGAACAGGTCGTCCTGCGCGATCCGGACCATCTCCGACCACCCGGAGTCGAAGGCCGCCCACGCGTCGGCGTCCACGACGTGGTCCGCGTACGCCTGCTGCTGCTCCGCGATGCTCGACACGTAGTCCGCGAGCTGGGACCGCAGCTCCGCGCGCACGTCCTCGCTCGCGGCCGGGTACTCGACCATCCGCGCGCGGCCCGCCTGCAGGGCGCGCTGCAGGTCGCTGACCTGCCCGAGCTGCGCGACGTTGCCCGACGTCGACCGGACGTCCTCGCGCAGCTGCCCGAGGCTGACCGCGGACGCCACCACGGTCAGGACGGTGACGAGGCCGGCGGCCGCCAGCAGACCGAGCACCTTGCCGGCGATCGACGACCGCGGCCGGGTGCGGGTGGTGGCGGACGGGTGCGACATCAGGGAGCTCCTCGGGAGGGGGTCGGCGGACACGTCTCCCATCGACCGCCGACGGCGCGGCCTGACCGGCCGACCGGGGTGAAACGCTTTCCCGTTCCCGTTCCCGCCGCGGGGGACGACGACGGGGCGCCCGCGCACCTCGCGCGGACGCCCCGTCGTCGTGCCTCAGGCCGCGGTGGCCTGGTCCACGTCCAGCACCAGCAGCAGCCGGCCGTCGAGCTTGTGCGCGCCGAGGATCAGCGGGCGCAGCGCGGCGTCGAGCGTGTCCGGCGGGGCCTCGAACGACTCCGGGCCGACCTCCATGACGTCGCCGATCTCGTCCACCAGCAGGCTCACGGGCTCCCCCGCGACCTGCACGACGACCATCATCGGCTCGGCGTCCTCCCCCAGCGGCTCCAGGCCCAGGCGCGGGCGCAGGTCCACCGTGAGCACGACCTGCCCGCGCAGGTTCACCAGGCCCGCGACGCCCGGGGGCGCCAGGGGCACGCGGGTGCGGGTGTGCGAGCGCAGCGCCTCCTGCACCCGGGTGACGTTGACCCCGTACAGGCTGCCGCCCAGCGAGAACGTGACGTACTGGCTCATCGGGTGGCTCCCACCAGCTCGGGCCCGCCGACCTGCGTCGGGAGGTCGTCGTACGTGGAGCGGAGCTCCGGCCGCTCGTCGTAGAACGCCGCGTCCGCGGCGAGGATGGCGCGGCGCACGTCCAGGAGCTCCGTGACGCGGTCGCCGAGCACCGTGGACCCGACCAGGCCGGCGTCCTCGATGTCGGAGTGCCGGGCCGAGTCGTCGTCGACGATGTCCACGATCTCCCGGACCACCAGACCGACGCTCCGGCCCGCGCGGCTGTACACGACCAGCAGCAGCTCCGCGGCGTCCTCCTCGCCGTACGCGCCGAGGATCCGGTCCAGGCGCGCCAGCGGCAGGATCGTCCCGCGGTACTGCACGACCTCCCGGCCGCCCACGAACTCCACCTGCTCGGCGCGCACGTGCTCCAGGCGGGCCACGGACGCCAGCGGCATCGCGACCTGCCGGCCGCCGCCGATGCCCACGACCAGCACCTGCTGCACCTCGTGCGCCAGGGCCGCCGCGGCGTTCGCGTGCGCGTCCCGGGCCGCCGAGTCCAGCTCGCCCGCGAGCGCCCGGCGCGCGATGGCCTGCACGTCCAGGATCAGCGCGACGTGCCCGTCGCCCAGCACCGTGGCGCCGGCGTACGCGCCGATCGCCTTCAGCCGGGCGGACAGCGGCTTGACCACGATCTCCTCGGTGTTGAGCACCCGGTCCACCAGCAGGCCGAAGCGCTGGTGGTCCGACTGCACCACGGCGATCACCGCGTTGTCGGGGCGCTCGCCGCCGACCTCCAGCACCGTCGACAGCGACACCAGCGGCAGCAGCTCGCCGCGCAGCCGGTACACCGGGGCCTCGTGCACGTGCTCGATGCCCGACTCCGACCGCTGCGAGTCCAGGGCCACGAGCTCCAGCAGGTTCACCTGCGGGATCGCGTACAGGTCCCCGGAGCACTCCACGGTCAGCGCCGGCATGATCGCCAGCGTCAGCGGGATGCGCAGCCGCCACGTCGTGCCCCGGCCCACCGTGGACTCCACGTCCACCGCGCCGCCGATCGCCTCGATCTTCGTGCGGACCACGTCCATGCCGACGCCGCGGCCCGACACGTTGGTCACGGCCTCCGCGGTCGAGAACCCCGGCAGGAACAGCAGCTGCAGCAGGTCGCCCGGGGTCATCGCCGCCACCTGGTCGGTGGTGCGCAGGCCCTTCTGGACCGCCTTCGCGCCGATCTTGTCCGGGTCGATGCCGCGGCCGTCGTCCGCGACCTCCACGACCACCTGGCCGGAGGCGTGGTACGCGCGCAGCGCCAGGACGCCCTTGGGCTGCTTGCCCGCGGCGACCCGGTCCTCGGACGACTCGATGCCGTGGTCGACCGCGTTGCGCACCAGGTGCGTCAGCGGGTCCTTCACGGCCTCCAGCAGGCTGCGGTCCAGCTCCGTGTCGCCGCCGGACAGCTCGAGCTGCACCTCGCGGTGGCACGCCGCCGCGACGTCGCGCACCATCCGCGGCATCTTCGACCACAGGTGCTCGATGGGCTGCATGCGGGTCTTCATGACCCCCTCCTGCAGCTCGCCGGCGATGAGGTTGAGGCGCTGCGCGGAGCGGGCCAGGTCGACGTCGTCGGTGCCCGTGGCGAGCCGGCTGATCTGGTTGCGCGCGAGCACCAGCTCGCCCACCTGCCGCATGAGCGCGTCGAGCAGGTCGACGTCCACGCGGATCGACCCGTCGGCGGCGCCGGACCGGAGGCTGCCGACCTCGTCGGGGCTCGGCGCCGGCGGGGCCGACGGGGCGGCGGCCGCGGGGGCCGCCGGCGCGGGAGCCGTCGCCGGTGCGGGGG
>JAEWGQ010000402.1 GCA_023388235.1 Actinomycetes bacterium
GCCGCGCGCCCGTCGCCTGCCCGCGTCGGACGGCCTGCCGTCAGTCCGCCGGCTGCCCCGTGACCCCGGGCGCCGGCCGCACCCGCGCCCAGACGACCTTCCCGCCGCGGGACGGCCGCCAGCCCCAGTCCGCGAGCCGCTCGACGATCCGCATCCCGAACCCGCCGATCCGCCCCGGGTGGCCCTCGGTCGCGACCGGCGGCGTCGGGTTGGAGTCCTCGACCTCGATGCGCAGGCCCTCGCCGGTGTCGTGCAGCCGCAGCGTGACCCGGCCCCAGCCGTGCAGCACCGCGTTCGCGACGAGCTCCGAGACGACAAGCTCGGCGTTGGCCGCGTCGCCGAGCTCCCACGCCTGGCAGGTGCGGACGACGGCGTGCCGCGCCCGGGCGATGGACGCGGGCTCGCTGGGCAGCTGCCAGCGGCGGCTGCGCACGTTGCCGCCGTGCCCGGACGTGTCGGTGAGGTCCGGGATGCGCACCACCACGACGGCGACGTCGTCCTCGGGGCTGTCCGCGAGGCGGGCGAGCAGCTCCTCGCCGATGCCGGCGGCGTCCACCGCGGTCGCGCCGGCGGCGACGGCCCGCAGGGCGGCGAGGCCGTCGGGCAGCGCGCGGTCGCGGCGCTCGATCAGGCCGTCCGTGTAGAACACCAGCACGTCGCCGGGGCGCAGGTCGGCGCGGGCGGTGGTGCGCCTGCCGTCGCCGAACCCGATGAGCGCGCCGCCGGCCCCGTCGAGCAGCACGACCTCGCCGTCGCGGACCAGCAGGGCCGGCAGGTGACCGGCGCGCGAGTACTCCAGGTGCCAGACGGGGCAGCCGCCGTCCTCGCCCGTGCGCCGGGTGAGCGTCGTGAGCACGAGCCCCGCCGAGCGCGGGATCCGCATGCCGCCGACCAGCGTGTCCACCCGCTCCAGGACCGGTCCGGGCTCCGTGACCTCGAACGCGTACGCCCGGACCACCGAGCGCAGCTGCCCCATCGCGGCCGCCGCCTCGACGTCGTGGCCGACCACGTCGCCGATCACGACGCCCACGACGTCCGGCGAGATCTGCACGACGTCGTACCAGTCGCCGCCGACCTGCGCGTACACGACGTTCGGGGCGTAGTACGACCACACGTCGAGCCCGTCGACCTCGGCCTGCTCGGGCAGCATCGCCCGCTGCAGCGTCTCCGCCACGCGGTGCTCCCGCGCGTACAGCCGCACGTTCTCCATCGCGAGGCCGACGCGGCGCCCGGTGAGCGACAGGATCGTGCGGGTGCGCTCGTCCAGGCCCACGCGGTCCGGCACGCCGTCGTCCCCGGGCTCCGCGCCGCGCGGGACCACCGCGAGCAGCCCGAGCACCCGGTGCCGGCCGGGCAGCGCGAGCACGGCGACGTGCCCGAGCCCCTCGCCCCCCGGGACGCGCGCCCGCAGGTCCGCCGCCAGCCAGGCCGACGCGGTCCGCGGCTCGTACGACGCGGTGACGTCGAAGTCGATGGCCATCGCGCCCTCGCCCTCGCCGTCCAGCAGGCGCTGCACGGCGTCGGGCACGGCGGACCGCGACCCGCGCCGCGGCACGAACGGCGCGGGGCTGCCGGCGGGCTGGCGGCGCTGCGCCCACGACTGGCGCGTGGAGTCCACGCCGTCCGCGGCGTGCAGCCCGTCGTCGTCCACGTAGAAGCCCGCCCAGGCGACCACCCGGCGGGACAGCAGCTCGGCGATGGCGCGCAGGCCGTACGGGTCGTCCAGGTCCATGACGAGGTCGGACACCGTGCCGATGAGCGCGAGGTCCTCGCTCTCCTGCCGGACCACCTCGACCTCGGCGGCGACGGCGGCGTCCCGGGCCACCTCGGACGTCACGTCCACGAGCGCGGCCACCCAGTGCGACGGCCGGCCGCCCTCCTCGGCGACGACGGGCGTCACCACGGTGCGCGCCCAGAACCAGGTGCCGTCGGCGCGCCGCAGCCGCAGCAGCGCGGACGTCGCGCGCTCGGCGAGCACCGCCTCCTGCAGCTGGTGCAGGCCCGACGAGTCCTCCGCGGCCGGCGCGATCATCCGCACGGCGGGCCCGGCGGCCTCCGCCTGCGTCAGCCCGGTGGTCTCCGTGAACGCCCGGTTCACCCACACGACCGGCCAGTCCGGGGGCTCGGCCGCCACCACCAGCACCGGCATGCCGACGACCTGGCCCACCGCACGACCGACGGTCAGCAGGGTCTCCGCAGCGTCGTCACCGGTCGTGGAGTTGACCACCACCGCCTCCGATCGTCTAGCGTTCCCGACAGGTTCCGGCGAAGCCACCCACCGGGACGAGCCGACACCCGGCGCGGTCACGGGCCGCCATCCGGACGGAAGGGAGCATCGTGCGCGACGGTAACAGCACTCCGCCGGGCGGGCTCGCCGGGGACCAGGCCTCGGAAGGCGCGCCCGCGCCGACCGTACCCGGCCCGCGGGACGCCGCCGGGGAGCCGGGATCGGTCCACGTCATCCTGTCCCCCGACCGGACGACGATCGTCCTGTCGGGCGAGGTCGACGCCGATCTCGGACCCGACCTCACGCAGGCGACGACCGACGCCGAGCAGGCGGGCGTGCCCATCGAGATCGACGCCCACCACGTGACGTTCATGGACTCGTCCGGCGTGGCGTTCCTCGCCCGGCTCGCGATGCGCACCCCGCACCGCGTGCGGCTGCTGCACGTGCCGCCGACCGTCCAGTTCCTGCTGGAGGTCACCCGGATCGGCGAGCTGCTCGACGTCGTCCCGGACGCGCCGCCCGCCGGCTGAGCCGCCCCGCACGCACGAGGGCCCGGTCACCGTGTGGTGACCGGGCCCTCGTCGCGTCGGGTGGCCGTCGCCGGCCCCGGACGGCTCAGCGCATGCGCTGGCCCGCCGACCGCAGCTGCTGCGCGGCCTCGACGATGCGGGCGGCCATGCCGGCCTCGGCCAGCTTGCCCCAGGCGCGCGGGTCGTAGGCCTTCTTGTTGCCCACCTCGCCGTCGACCTTGAGGACGCCGTCGTAGTTCGTGAACATGTGCGCGACGACCGGGCGCGTGAACGCGTACTGGGTGTCGGTGTCGATGTTCATCTTGATGACGCCGTTGTCGACCGCCTCGGCGATCTCCGCGGCCGTCGAGCCCGAGCCACCGTGGAACACGAGGTCGAACGGGTTCTCCTTGCCGATCTCGTCGCCCACGGCCTTCTGGATGTCCGCGAGGATCGACGGGCGCAGCTTGACGGCACCCGGCTTGTACACGCCGTGCACGTTGCCGAAGGTCAGGGCGGTCAGGTAGCGGCCCTTCTCGCCGGCACCGAGGGCGCGGACCGTCGCCAGGCCGTCCTCGGCCGTGGTGTAGAGCTTCTCGTTGATCTCGGCCTCGTGGCCGTCCTCCTCGCCGCCCACGACGCCGACCTCGATCTCGAGGATGGTGCGCGCGGCCTGCGACAGCTCGAGCAGCTCGGCCGCGATGACGAGGTTCTCGTCCAGCGGGATGTCGGAGCCGTCAAACATGTGCGACTGGAAGGTCGGGTTCTTGCCGGCCTTGACCTCCTCGGCCTCCAGCGCCAGCAGCGGCCGGACCCAGGAGTCGAGGTTCTTCTTCACGCAGTGGTCGGTGTGCAGGGCGACGGTGATGCCGTAGCCCTTGGCGACCTCGGCGGCGTACGCGGCGAGCGCGCGGGTGCCCGCGACGCGGTCCTTCACCGTGGAGCCCGACGCGTACTCGGCGCCGCCGACCGACACCTGGAGGATGCCGTCCGACTCCGCCTCGGCGAAGCCCTGCAGCGCGGCGGTGACGGTCTGGGAGGAGGTGACGTTCACGGCCGGGTAGGCGAACTTGCCCGCCTTCGCCCGGTCGATCATCTCGGCGTACACCTCGGGGGTGGCGATGGCCATCGCAGCAGCTCCAAAGAAAGAGGGTTTTCGCTATCGCGCCAAGTCTGGCACGTCCTCGGCGCGGGGCGTCCGGGACGTCCTGCCCACGGGACGCCGCGCGGGGGTCAGGAGCGCCCG
>JAEWGQ010000403.1 GCA_023388235.1 Actinomycetes bacterium
CGGCCGGCCCGTGCGCCGGCCCGCGCCCGCGAGCACCGCCGCGGTCTGGGCGCCGACGTCGCTCGCACCGCCGGTCCGCCAGGCCTCGAACCCCGCGGCGACCTCGTCCAGCTCCTCCTCGGTGCGCAGCCCGCCCCCGCGTGCCGCCACCCGGGCCACCACGACCGCCATCTGCGTGTCGTCGCTCCACTCGCCGGGCGCGTACGGGCCGAGCCCGCCGCCGCGCATCTCCGGCAGCTCCCCGGGCGCCGGGGGCTCCGCGAGCTCGTACGGCACCCCGAGCGCGTCCCCCGCCGCCTGGGCGAGCAGCACGCCGGAGGCGCGGTCGAGCACACCGCGGTCGAGGGGACGGCCGCCGGAGCCCGTCGAGGGGCCCGTCGGGGCGGCGGCCGGGCGGAGAGGCTGGTCGTGCACGCTCCGAGGGTACGGGGCAGGCGCCTGCCCTACCGTGGTCCGGTGCCCACGCCCGACCCCGCCCCGTACACGCTCGCCGTCGACTGCGGCGGCGGCGGCATCAAGGCCTCCGTCCTCGATGCCTCGGGCACCCTGCACGCCCCGGCCGTCCGCGTGCCCACCCCGTACCCCCTGCCGCCCTCGCGGCTCGTCGGCACCATCGCCGACATCGCCGACCGGCTCCCGCCGTTCCAGCGGGCCACCGTCGGGATGCCCGGGATGATCCGGCACGGTGTCGTCGTCGCGACCCCGCACTACGTCACCCGGTCCGGGCCGCACACCCGCGTCGACCCCGAGCTCGTCGACGCCTGGGCGGGGTGCGACATCCGCGCGGCCCTCGAGGCGCGGGTGGGGGTGCCGACGCTCGTGCTCAACGACGCCGAGGTGCACGGCGCCGGCGTCGTCTCCGGCACCGGCGTGGAGCTCGTCCTGACCCTCGGCACCGGCCTGGGCTCGGCCCTGTTCGACGGCGGCCGGCTCGCGCCGCACCTCGAGTGGTCGCACGCCCCGGTGCGCCGCATGACGACCTACGACGAGTACATCGGGCAGATCCAGCGCGCACGGCTCGGGGACGCGCTGTGGTCCCGGCGGGTGCGGCAGGTCGTCGAGGGGCTGCGGCCGGTCGTCCTGTGGGACCGGCTGTACCTCGGCGGCGGGAACGCCCGGCAGATCACGCCGCAGGTGCTCGCCCGGCTCGGCGACGACGTGGTGGTCGTGCCCAACCAGGCGGGCATCGTGGGCGGGGTGCGCGCCTGGCAGCTGGGGGTCTGAGCGCGGCCGCGGACACGCGACCCATCGATCCGCCTGCAGGCTCCCAGGAGGGGGCGCCGGCACCACGGCGGTCACCCGCCGCGCGTCACTCCGGCCTGCGTCACCACGACGGACAGCGCGATCGCCAGCACGAGCCACACGGCCAGATCGGTGGAGACCGGCTGCGACAGGGCTGCCGGCCGCCACGAGTCAGGTCGACCCGCCGTCGTCCACGCGCGGTGGTCGCGCACCTCGAAGAGCTGGCGAAAGCCCACGACGAGCGACCACGAGGCGAGGGCTGTGCCGACCCGCAGCGCGATGGTCGCCGCTGCGGGCTGGCCGAGCATCCACGAGAGGGCGACGCCGGCCATCGTGACCACGAATCCTGCGACCGCTCCCCACGGCGCGACCGCCGCGACCAGAGAGTGACGGGCACCCATGTCGGGCGTCCGCGAGATGCCGCGGCGCGCGGCACCCAGGGCGCGCTGCCAGCGGGTCTCCCCGGCGAAGCGAATCGACATGACCGCGAACATCGCACAGAGCGGCGCAGCATAGAACCCCAGCAGGAGCTGCCGTGCAGCACCCGCACGGGATCCGGGTCTGCCGTCAGCAGGTGGTGTCATCTCGTTCCTCCGCCTGCCGCCGCTTCCGCCGTCGCGCGCCCCGCTGTGCCGAGGCCGGTCGCCGGCCCGGGAGCCGCACCGGGTGCACGGACGAGCGCCCCGCCGCAGTCTCCCTCGTCAGCGTATCCACCCGCGTGGATCACACCGACCCCACCGGCAGGAGCGGCGTACGCGGTGCTCAGCCCACCCGTGACCGGAAACTGACCGAGCCGGCGACGCCTCCTCCGCCTCCACCCCCGGCACCCGAGACGTCGTCGGCGCGCACCTGAGCGCCGCGACCCGGTCGACGGCGCCCGGGCAGCTGCTCGTTCGTCCTGCTGGACCGCGCGTGGTGGGTACCCGCACGGCGAGGCTCCGGGATGGGGCCGGGCGACGACGGCGGCCGGGCCGCGGTCAGCGGCCGGGCCGGAGGTGGCGCCGGCGGCGCGGGACGGTCGGGGACCCCGCCAGGTGCCCGTCATCCCGCGGGAGGGCACTACCCAGGAACGCACCCACGGGCGCCTTCCGGGCACTCAGACGGACCGCCTTTGATACTCAAAAGTGTCAGAACCGGCCGCTCCGCCCCCGAGCAGCGGGCACCGGCACGTCATCGTTCCCGAGGCGCCGCGTGGCGGTGCGCAGGGTCGTCGACCGCCCGAACGGGCGTCGGACCGAACCGCGTGGAGCGACCGCGGCCGGGTCCAGCCGTCGTCGGGCCCGGCCCGGAGACGAGGACCCCGATCGGAGCACGTCCACCATGAGCACACAGGGAGCACCGCAGGCACGACGGCGGCGCCGCACCCCCGGGGGCCGCTGGTGGCCGGCGCTGGCGGCCGCCCTGGCGGTCGGTGCCGGGCTGGTCGGCGCGGCCCCGGGCGCGGCGCTCGCCGCCACCGCGCCCGGCAGCGGGCCGACGGCCGGCGGCACCGTCGTGAGCGGCGCGCTGCCCACGGGCGTGACGTTCACGTCGCTCTCCGT
>JAEWGQ010000121.1 GCA_023388235.1 Actinomycetes bacterium
GGTCCGGCGCGAGCGTGCTCACGCCCGCACCCCGGCCTCGATCGCGCCGAGCGCGGCCAGCAGCGCCCGCGCGAGCCGCTCCTGGCCCTGCTCGCCGGCGACGGGCGGGCGCAGGTGCGCACCGACCTCGATCTGGACGGCGGGCACGCCGTGCGCCTGGGCCCAGGCCGTGACCGTCGTGGGCCGCATCGCGTCGAACAGCCCGTCGGTCGTCACCCGCAGGCCGCTGCCGCGCAGCGCCTCGACCGCGGCGTCCGTCCCCTCCGGCCGCGGCCCGGGCCCGAGGCCGAGGTCGAGGTCGTAGCCCGGGCGGGTGCGCATGCCGTGCAGGTCCACCACGACGGCCGGGCGGAGGGCGGCCACGCGGTCCTTCAGCGGGTGGTGCTCGTCCCAGTTCGCGTCGCCGCCCGCGCCGCCGAGGGCGACGACCGCCGCGCAGCCGGTCACCTCGGCGAGCAGCAGGGCGAGCCCGCCCGTGCCGCGGTCGGCGAGCTTCGCGCGCCCGTCGCGCCGGTGGTTGCACGCGTGCGGCGCGGTGACGACCACCACGGGCGCCACGGACCCGACGACCAGGAGCCCGTCGGCGTCGCCCGCGCCCGGTTCGCCGTCGTACCCGGCCGCGGCGAACGGCTCCTCCAGGGCCGACCAGCGCCGGGCGAGCGGCGTGGCGACGGCCGTCTGTCCTGGTGGGGTGTGCACCGCCCCAGGGTGCCACGGCCGCCCCGGCCCGACGGCCGGTCCGGGGGCCCGTATGCTCGTGCCTCGTGACGGACCCGCTGGACGAGGTGCTGCGCGGCATCATGGAGCGCGCGCCCGAGGACGACATCGACCCGACCCTGGAGCGCGTGCGGGCGGTGTGCGAGCTGCTCGGCGACCCCCAGCGCGCGTACCGCGTGGTGCACGTGACGGGCACGAACGGCAAGTCCTCGACGGCCGGGATGATCGAGCGGCTGGTGCGCGAGCACGGCCTGCGCACCGGACGGTTCACGAGCCCCCACCTGCACCGGGTGACGGAGCGCATCGCCGTGGACGGCGAGCCGATCAGCGACGAGCGGTTCGTCGAGGTGTGGCAGGACGTCGCGCCGTACGTGCACATGGTCGACGCCCGGGAGCAGGCCGAGGGCCGCCCGCGGCTGTCGTTCTTCGAGGTGTTCACGGTCATGGCCTTCGCGGCGTTCGCGGACGCCCCGGTGGACGTCGCGGTGATCGAGGTCGGGCTGGGCGGGCGCTGGGACGCCACCAACGTCGCGGACGGCGAGGTCGCGGTGATCACGCCCGTCGCGTACGACCACGAGCGGTACCTGGGCCACACCCTCGTGGAGATCGCGGGGGAGAAGGCCGGCATCGTCAAGGACCGCGCGACGCTCGTGCTGTCCCGCCAGGAGGAGGACGCCGAGGGCGTGATCCTGCACGCGGCGGCCGAGCGCGGCGCGCGGGTGGTGCGCGAGGGCGTCGACATCGACGTCGTGGACCGCCGCGTCGCGGTCGGCGGGCAGCTGCTGGACCTGCGCGGCACCGGCGGGCTGTACACCGAGGTGTTCCTGCCGCTGCACGGCGAGCACCAGGCGCACAACGCCCTCGCGGCGCTCGCGGCCGTCGAGGCGCTGATCGCCGGGGGCGGGGCGCTCGACGGGTCGGTGGTCGAGGTGGCGTTCGCGGACGCGGAGTCCCCGGGCCGGCTGGAGCTGGTGCGGTCGAGCCCGACCGTGATCGTCGACGGCGCCCACAACCCCGCCGGCGCCCAGGCGCTGGTGACCGCCCTGGAGGAGGCCTTCGCGTTCCAGCGGATCGTCGGCGTGGTCGGGGTCATGGGGGACAAGGACGCCGAGGGCTTCCTCTCCGTCCTGGAGCCGTCGCTGGCCGAGGTCGTGGTGACCCGGTCGTCGTCGCCGCGCGCGATGGACCTCGAGGACCTCGCCGAGCTCGCCGTGGAGGTGTTCGGCGAGGACCGCGTGCACGTGCGCGAGCGGCTGGACGACGCGGTGTCCCTGGCGGCCGACCTCGCCGAGCGCGAGGTGGACCGCGGCGCGGCGGTCGTCGTGACGGGCTCGTTCCCGCTCGTGGCGGAGGCGCGCGTCCTCACCGGGCGCGCCTGAGGCGCCCTGCACGAACGTGCACGGGGGGCGCACGATCTGCCCTTGACGGTCGGGACCCGCGCGGCGAGTGTGGGCACTGTTCGCGGCGACGGCGCCGCGCCCGCTCGCACCGAAGGGGTCCCGACGTGAAGAAGCTCATCAACGACCCGCACGACGTCGTCGCCGAGTCCGTCGAGGGGTTCGGCCTGGCGCACGCCGACCTGGTGGAGGTGCACACCGACCCGCTGTTCGTGTGCCGCGCGGGCGGCGCCGTGAGCGGCAAGGTCGGGCTGGTCTCCGGCGGCGGCTCCGGGCACGAGCCGCTGCACGCGGGCTTCGTCGGCGACGGCATGCTCGACGCGGCGGTCCCGGGCGCGATGTTCACCTCGCCGACCCCGGACCAGATCGCACCGGCGTTCGCCGCGGCGGACGGCGGCGCGGGCGTGCTGGCGATCGTGAAGAACTACACCGGCGACGTGCTCAACTTCGAGACCGCCGCCGAGCTGGCCGACGCGGACGACCTGACGGTGCGCACGGTCGTGGTGAACGACGACGTCGCCGTGGAGGACTCGCTCTACACCGCCGGCCGCCGCGGCGTGGCGGGCACGGTCGCGGTCGAGAAGATCGCCGGGGCGGCGGCGGCGCGCGGCGACGACCTGGACGCGGTGGTGGCGGTGGCCGAGAAGGTCGTCGCCAACGTCCGGTCCATGGGCGTCGCGCTGACGGCGTGCACGGTGCCGCACGCGGGCAAGCCGTCGTTCGACCTGCCCGAGGACGAGATCGAGATCGGCATCGGCATCCACGGCGAGCCGGGCCGGCGGCGGATCCACCTGGCGGGCGCCGACGAGATCACCGAGATGCTGCTCACCCCGGTGGCGGACGACCTGGGCCTGGCGTCCGGCGAGAGCGTGCTGCTGTTCGTCAACGGCATGGGGGGCACGCCGCTGAGCGAGCTGTACGTCGTCTATCGTCAGGCACGACGGCTGCTCGAGGGCCGCGGGGTCACCGTGACCCGGTCGCTCGTGGGCAACTATGTGACATCACTGGAGATGCAGGGCGCCTCGGTCACTGTGCTCCGGCTGGACGACGAGCTCACCGCGCTGTGGGACGCGCCGGTGCGCACGGCTGCGCTGCACTGGTAGCCGGTTCGCCGCCCGACCGGGTGCGTGGCCGTCGGCCCGACGGCGGAGGTGGGAGCGCGACATGACGGATTCCCTGGGTGCGGACTGGGCGGTGGCCTGGGTGCGCCGGACGGCGCAGGTCGTCGCCGAGAACCGGGAGGAGCTCATCGAGCTCGACCGGCAGATCGGGGACGGCGACCACGGCGAGAACCTGGCCAGGGGGTTCACCGCGGTGCTCGGCAAGCTCGACGCCCTGGACGCGCCGCCGGGCGACGTGGGCGCCGTGCTGAAGCTCGTGGCGACCACGCTGATGTCCACGGTGGGCGGCGCGGCGGGCCCGCTGTACGGCACGGCGTACCTGCGCGCGGCGAAGGTCACCGGCGTGCCCGCGCTCGACAGCGCCGCGGTGGTGGCGATGCTCGAGGCGGGTCTCGAGGGGATCGTGGTCCGCGGCAAGGCGGCGCCGGGGGAGAAGACGATGGTCGACGCCTGGACGCCGGCGGTCGAGGCGGCCGTGCAGGCGGCGGACGCGGGCGCCTCGCCCGCCGCGGTGCTCGCGGCGGCGGCGGAGGCGGCGCGCTCGGGCGCGCAGGCCACGGTCCCGCTCGTCGCCACGAAGGGCCGGGCGTCGTACCTCGGCGAGCGGTCGGCGGGGCACCAGGACCCGGGCGCGACGTCGAGCGCGCTGATCCTGGAGGCCGCCGCGGCGACCGCGGCGGGTGCGGCGTGACCGCGCCGGAGGCCGGCGGCCCGGGGACGGCGCCGGTCGCGCTGGTCCTCGTCTCGCACTCGGAGCGGCTGGCGCAGGGCGTGCGCGAGCTCGCGGCGCAGATGGCCCCGGGCGTCCTCATCCTGGCCGCGGGGGGTGACGGCTCCGGCGGGCTCGGCACGAGCTTCGACCTCGTCGAGCAGGCGCTGACCGAGGCGACCGCCGACGGGCGCTCGGCGGTCGTGCTGACCGACCTCGGCTCGGCGGTCCTCACGACCGAGTCGGTGCTCGAGCTCCTCGACGAGGACGTGGCGGCCCGGGTGCACCTCGCCGACGCGCCGCTGGTGGAGGCCGCCGTCGCGGCGGGGGTCACGGCGGCGGGCGGGGCGCCGGTGGGTGAGGTGCTCGGGGCGGCCGTCGCGGCCGGCGCCGGGTTCCCGCACGCGGTGGGGGCCGGCGACGTGCCCCCGGAGGACGGTGCGCCGGCGCCCGCGCCCGTGGCACGCCCCGCCGACGCGGCGGCCGACGCCCCCGGTCCGGACCGCCCGATCACCGCGCAGGTGGTGGTCCGCAACCCGATGGGGCTGCACGCCCGCCCGGCGGCCGTCCTGGCCCGGATGATGGCGGGCTTCGACGCGGCGGTTCAGGTGGACGGCGTGAACGGGGCGAGCGTGCTGGAGCTCATGCAGCTCGGCGCGACGCAGGGCCGGACGCTGGAGGTCTCCGCGACCGGACCGCAGGCGCGGGTCGCGGTGGACGCGTTCGTGGGGGCGGTCGAGGAGGGGTTCGGCGAGGTCTGACCGCGGCGGGCGGTGTGGTCGGTCTCACCCCGCCCGCGATGGTCCGGAAGTCTGCACGTCGTGCAAGAATGCACACCATGCAGGAAGTCGACGAGCCCGCGGGGCTGCGCGCACGCAAGAAGCGCGCCCGCCTCGAGGCGCTCGTCGACGCCACCCACCGGCTCGCCGGTGAGCACGGCCTCGAGCGCGTCACCGTCGAGGCCGTCTGCGCCGAGGTCGGTGTCTCGGTGCGCACGTTCTTCAACTACTTCGAGTCCAAGGACGACGCCGTGCTCGGCATGGCGCACTGGCGGCTCGACCCCGCGGCGGCGGAGGCGTTCGCCGCGGGCGGCCCGAGCGGGGACCTGCTGCCCGACATGCAGGCCCTGGTGGCGAGCGTGCTCGACCACCCGCCGCTCGGCAAGGAGCGGATGGAGCGCGCCTTCGAGGTCGCCCAGGGGCACCCCGAGCTGTTCGTCCGCGCCTACACGCACGTGCAGGGCCTGCACGACGAGATCGCGGCCCTGGTCCGCCGCCGGCTCGGCCCGGCCACCGACGAGTCGGTGGTGACGATGGTCGGCGGCCTGCTCGTGCTGCTGTCGCACGCCACCTTCGTCCGGTGGGACGCCACCGGCCGGGCGGGCGACGTGCACGACCACCTCCCGGCCGTCGTCGCGGACCTGGCGGGCGTGCTCGCCCCGGCCGCGCACGCCGCCCGCTGACCGACCCCGCACCACCAGGCACCACCCCGCACCATCCCGTACCACCCCGCCGGCGCACCCCCGGGC
>JAEWGQ010000126.1 GCA_023388235.1 Actinomycetes bacterium
CGTCCGGCGCCCGGCCCGGCGCGCCTGACGCGAGCCGCTCCCGCGCCGCGTCCCCGGGTCAGCCCCGGGCCGGCTCCGTCGCGGCGGCCCGGGCGAGGCGCTGCGAGCGCCCGGCGCGCAGGCCGTCCACCGTGAGCAGCACCAGCGCGACCCAGACCAGGCCGAACCCCCACCACCGCGCGGGCGCCATCTCCTCGTGCAGGACCAGCACCCCGATCGCGAACTGCAGCACGGGCGCGAGGTACTGCAGCATCCCGACGACGCTGAGCGGCAGGCGCCGCGTGGCCTCCCCGAACAGCAGCAGCGGCAGGGCGGTGATCACGCCGGTGCCGACCAGCGCGAGCGCGTGCCAGCCGCCGGCCCCGGCGAACGTCCCGCCGCCCGCCGCGGCCAGCCCGGCGAGGTACGCCAGCGAGAACGGGACCAGCACGAGCGTCTCCGCCGCGAGGCCGGGGGCGGCGGCCACGGACCGGCCGACCCGGTTCTTCAGCAGCCCGTACAGCCCGAACGACCCGGCGAGGGTCAGCGCGATCCAGGGCAGCCGGCCGTAGCCGAGGGTGATGACCAGCACGGCGGCAGCGCCGAACCCGAGCGCGACCCACTGCGTCCGCCGCAGGCGCTCCCGCAGCACGAGCACGGCGAGCGCGACGGTGACGATCGGGTTGATGAAGTAGCCGAGCGCGGCGTCCACCACGTGCCCGGTCAGCGTCCCGAACACGAACGTCAGCCAGTTGACGGCGAGCAGCACGGCGGCGAGCGCGATCAGCCCCATCGTCCGGGGCGCGCGCAGCACGGTGACGAACGCGCGCCACGACCGGGTGACCGTGAGGGCCAGGGCGCAGAACAGCAGGGACCACACGACGCGGTGCGCCACGATCTCGACGGCGCCGGACGGCTTGAGCAGCGCGAAGTACAGCGGCAGCACGCCCCACAGCAGGTACGCGGACCCGCCGGCGGCCAGCCCGCGCGGGTCGAGGGCGGCGGGGACCGCGGCGGCGACGGGGACGCCGCCGCTCGCGGGCAGCGCGGGCGCGGCGGTCGAGGGTCCCTCGGCGGAGGGCGGGGCGGAGCTCACGGACCGACGCTAACCCCGCCCCGGCCGGCGCAGCCCCGCCCGTCCGCCCACGGTGCGAGAACGGCAGGACCTCGACGCACGCTGGCAGGTTAGGCCGTCCTACACTGGGGTGGACACCCGTGAGCGCAGCGGCCGTGAGGACGCCCGAGCCGCGCGCACCGGGACCTCGACAACGGAAGGCACCTGCGTGAGCCCGAACCGCCCTGTCCGCGTCGCCGTCGTGGGCGCCGGTCCCGCGGGGATCTACGCGTCGGACATCCTGTCCCGCTCCGGCCTGGACGTCGCGATCGACCTGATCGAGCGCCTGCCCGCGCCGTTCGGGCTGGTGCGGTACGGGGTCGCCCCGGACCACCCGCGGATCAAGCAGATCATCGTGGCGCTGCACAAGGTGCTCGAGCGCGGCGACATCCGCCTGCTGTGCAACGTCGACTACGGCGTCGACCTCAAGCTCGAGGACCTGCGCCGGCACTACGACGCGGTGATCTTCGCGACGGGTGCGATCAAGGACGCCGACCTGCCGATCCCGGGCATCGACCTGGACGGCTCGTACGGGGCCGCGGACTTCGTGTCCTGGTACGACGGGCACCCGGACGTGCCGCGGACGTGGCCGCTGACCGCGCAGCACGTCGCCGTGCTCGGGGCGGGGAACGTCGCGCTGGACGTGGCGCGCATCCTCGCGAAGCACGCGGACGACCTGCTGCCGACGGAGGTGCCGCAGAACGTCTACGACATCCTCAAGGCCAGCCCGGTCACGGACGTGCACGTCTTCGCGCGTCGCGGTCCGGCGCAGGCCAAGTTCTCGCCCCTGGAGCTCCGCGAGCTCGGGCACGTGCCGGACGTCGACGTGGTCGTGTACCCGGAGGACTTCGAGTTCGACGAGGGCTCGATGGCGGCGATCCACTCGTCGAACCAGACGAAGCAGGTCGTCAAGACCCTCACGGACTGGACGCTCAAGGAGCCCGACGAGCTCACCGCGAGCCGCCGGATCCACCTGCACTTCCTGCACAAGCCGGTCGAGGTGCTCGGGGAGGACGGGAAGGTGGTCGGCCTGCGCACCGAGCGCACCGCCCTGGCCGGGGACGGCACGGTCGCCGGCACCGGGCAGCTGCACGACTGGCCCGTGCAGGCCGTGTACCGCGCGGTCGGGTACTTCGGGTCCCCGCTGGTGGACGTGCCGTTCGACGAGGCGAAGGGCGTCATCGCGAACCGCGAGGGCCGCGTGGTGGACGTCGACGGCGAGCCGGTCCCGGGCGTCTACACGACGGGGTGGATCAAGCGCGGACCGGTCGGGCTGATCGGGCACACGAAGTCCGACGCCAGCGAGACGATCCGCCACCTCGTCGAGGACGCGGGCGACGTCACCGACCCCGCGAACCCGTTCCTCACGGCGACCGAGCCGGACCCGCAGGCGGTGGTCGACTTCCTGACCGCCCGCGGTGCGCGCCCGATCCAGTGGGCGGGCTGGGAGCTGCTGGACGCGTACGAGCGCTCGCTGGGGGAGCCGCACGGGCGCGAGCGGATCAAGGTGGTCCCGCGCGAGGAGATGGTCCGGATCGCCCTGGCCGAGGCCGCCGCCGGGTCCTGATCCCGGCGGCCCGGGGCCCGGCGTGCCCCGGGCGCCCCGGGCGCCCGGTGCGCCCGGTGCGGGTCAGCCCGTGACGCGGCGCAGGAAGTCGCGGGTCCGGGCCTCGCGGGGCTCGACCAGCACCTGGTCCGCGGGTCCGCGCTCGAGGATGCGGCCCTCGTGCAGGAAGCACACCTCGTCGGCCACGTGCCGGGCGAACGCCATCTCGTGCGTCGCCACGACCATCGTCGTGCCCTCGTCCTTGAGCTCGCCGAGCAGGTCCAGCACCTCGCCCACGAGCTCCGGGTCGAGCGCGCTGGTCACCTCGTCGAGCAGCATGAGGGCCGGCTGCGTCACCAGGGCGCGCGCGATCGCGACGCGCTGCTGCTGCCCGCCCGACAGCTCGTCGGGGAACGCCCGCGCCTTCGCGGCGAGCCCGACGCGCTCCAGCACGGCCGCTGCGCGCTCGCGGGCCTCGGCGCGCGGGACCTTGTGCACCAGGCGCGGGGCCAGCGCGACGTTGTCGAGCGCGCGCAGGTGCGGGAACAGGTTGTACGCCTGGAACACCATGCCGATGCGCGCCCGGACGGCGTCGGCGTCGACCCGCGGGTCGGTGACCTCCTGACCGGCGACCTCGATGACGCCGTCGTCGACCTCCTCGAGCAGGTTCACGCAGCGCAGCAGCGTCGACTTCCCGGACCCGGAGGCGCCGATCAGGACGACGACCTGGTGCTCGGCGACGTCGAGGGACAGGTCGTCGAGGACCACGTGGTCGCCGAACGCCTTGCGGACGCGGTCGACCCGGAGCAGCGGAGCGCCCGTCACCGCATGGCCCCCGCTCCGGCGAGGCCGGCCTGCGACCCGAGCCAGCCGCCGCGGCGCGCGAGCGCGTCGGTGAACCGCGTCAGCGGGATCGTCAGCAGCACGAACAGCACGCCCGCCACGACGTACGGCGTGAAGTTCGCGTACGCCGCGGTCTGGATCTGCGCGGCGCGCACGGCGTCGACCGCGCCGAGGATGGAGATCAGGCCGGAGTCCTTGGACAGCGCGACCAGGTCGTTCAGCAGCGGCGGCACCACGCGGCGCACCGCCTGCGGCAGCACGACGTGCCGGAGCGTCTGCCCGCGGGTCAGCCCGAGCGACCGCGCGGACGCGACCTGCGACGGGTGCACCGACTCGATCCCGGCACGGAACACCTCGGCGACGTACGCGGAGTACGTCAGCACCAGCGCCAGCCCGCCGAGCACCACCGCCGACGTCGGCACGCCCTGCAGCCGCAGCCCGGGCAGCCCGAAGCCCACGAGCAGCAGCACCAGGATCAGCGGCAGCCCGCGGAACACGTCCACGTAGGCGGTCGCGAGCGCGCGCAGCGGGAAGAACGCCGGCCCGCGCAGCGTCCGCGCCAGCGCGAGCAGCAGCGCGACGACCACGATGAGCACGGCGCACACCGCCATGACGCGGACGTTCAGCCACAGCCCCTCGGCGATCCGCGGCAGCGAGTCGCGGGCGACCTCGGGGTCGAGGAACGACTGCCGGACCCGCGGCCACCCTGGTGAGGACACCAGCCCGAGCACGGCCAGGCCGCCGACGGCGACCGTGCTGACGAGCGCGACCGCGGTGGAGCGCCGGGCGCGCGTGCGCCGGTACGCGTCCCGCCCGCGCTGCCGCTCGGACGGCACCCACGCCGGGCGGGTGGCCCCCGGCGGCGTCGGGGTCGTCACTCCTGCGTCAGGACGGGAGCGCCGGCCGCGTCGGTCAGCCACTCGGTCTCGAGGTCGGCGAGCGTGCCGTCGGCGCGCAGGGCGTCGACCGCGTCGGTGACCGGCCCGGTCAGCGCCGAGCCCTTGTCCAGCACGAAGCCGAGCTGGTCCGGGTCGTCACCGGCGGGCAGCTGCCCCACGAGCACGCCGCCGTCGAGCTCGGCCGCCGTGATGTACAGCGCGGTCGGCAGGTCCACGACGATCGCGTCCACCAGCCCGGACTGCAGGGCCTGCTTGACCTGGTCGTTGTCGTTGAAGACCTGCAGGTCCGTGGTCGGCTGGATCGCGTCCTGCGCGACCTGCAGGCTCGTCGTCCCGACCATCGCGCCGATCCGCGCGTCCTTCAGGTCCGCCACCGACGTCGCGCCGGCGACCGGGCTGCCCTCGAGCGTCACGACGGCCTGCGCGGTGTCGTAGTAGGACGAGGAGAAGTCCAGGTTCTCGGCGCGCTCCGGGCTGATCGACACCTGGTTGACGGCGATGTCGAACGACTTCACGCCCGGCGCGATGATCTGGTCGAACGTCACCGGCACCCACGTCACGTGGTCGGCGTCGAAGCCGAGCTCGGCGGCCACGGCGTAGGCCACCGCGGACTCGAAGCCCTTGCCGTTCGACGGGTCGTTGTCGACGATCCACGGCTCGTAGCCGGGGTCGGACGTGCCGATCGTCAGGACGCCCTCCGTGAGCGTGTCCAGGGCGCCGTCGGCGGCGGGGGTCCCGGACGCGCCGGCGTCGTCGTCGGCGGGGGCGCACGCGGCGAGCGCCAGCGCGCTCGCAGCGGCCAGGGCGAGGAGGCGGACGGTGCGCACGGGGTCTCCCGGGGTCGAGGGTCGCGGAGGTGCGGGGGCCAGGGTAGGGGAACCGTCGCGCCCGCCGCGGCGTTGTCCTTCACGCGGGACGAGTGGTCGCCACCGCGCGCGTGAGGGAAGGACGGACATGGGTCACCGGCACTACAACGGCCTCAAGACGGCGCTGCTGTTCGGGGTGCTGTGGGCGGTGCTGCTCGGCATCGGGGCGCTCGTCGCGAACGGGCGGTACATCCTGCTGTTCGCGGGGTTCGGCCTGCTGACGACCGCCTACTCGTACTGGAACTCCGACAAGATCGCGATCCGCGCCATGCGGGCCCGCCCCGTGTCCGAGATCGAGCAGCCGGCGATGTACCGGATCGTGCGCGAGCTCTCCACCGCCGCCCGGCAGCCGATGCCCCGCCTGTACGTGTCGCCCACCGCCGCGCCCAACGCGTTCGCCACCGGCCGCAACCCGCGCAACGCCGCCGTCTGCTGCACCGACGGCATCCTGCAGATCCTCGACGAGCGCGAGCTGCGCGGCGTCCTCGGCCACGAGCTGATGCACGTGTACAACCGCGACATCCTCACGTCGTCGATCGCCGCGGCCGTGGCCGGCGTCATCACGTCGGTCGCCCAGTTCGCGCTGTTCTTCGGCGGCGGCAACGACCGCGACCGCGGCGGGAACCCGATCGCGGCGCTGCTCATGGTGTTCCTCGCGCCGCTGGCGGCCACGATGATCCAGCTCGCGATCAGCCGGACGCGCGAGTACGACGCCGACGAGGACGGCGCCGCCCTCACCGGCGACCCCCTCGCGCTGGCGTCCGCGCTGCGCAAGCTGGAGGCCGGGACGCGGGCCCGCCCGCTGCCGCAGGACCGCGAGCTCGTGGACGTCTCGCACCTGATGATCGCGAACCCGTTCAAGGGCGCGGGCATCGGCCGGATGTTCGCCACGCACCC
Source organism: Actinomycetes bacterium (assembly GCA_023388235.1). GTDB lineage: Bacteria > Actinomycetota > Actinomycetes > Actinomycetales > Cellulomonadaceae > Cellulomonas. The sequence goes on from JAEWGQ010000126.1 coordinate 6,145, forward strand.
GCCGATGGCGGACCGGATCGCCCGCCTCGAGCGGATGGCCGGCACGGGCGGCCCGATCACGCGGTACTGAGCGACGCGTCGCGCCCGGTCGCCCCGCGGTGGGGTGACCGGGCGCGCGCCGGCGTCAGCGGTAGTTGATGAACTGCAGCGCGGCGTCGATGTCGTCCGCGCCCTTGAGCAGCGCGATCACCGCCTGCAGGTCGTCCCGGCTCTTCGCGGACACCCGGACCTCGTCACCCTGGATCTGCGTCTTGACGCCCTTGGGCCCCTCGTCGCGGATCAGCTTGGTGACCTTCTTCGCGATCTCCGAGGACAGGCCCTCCTTGATCGCGGCCTCCAGGCGGTACTCCTTGCCGGACGGCTTGGGGTCGCCGTCGCCCGTGTCGAGCGACTTGAGCGAGATGCCGCGCTTGATGAGCTTGGTCTGGAACACGTCGAGGACGGCGCGGACCCGCTCCTCCGAGTTGGCGACCATGAGGATCTTCTCGCCGCTCCAGGCGATCGAGGCGCCGACGCCCTTGAAGTCGTACCGCTGCGCGATCTCCTTGATCGCCTGGTTCAGCGCGTTGTCGACCTCCTGCCGGTCGACCTTGCTGACGACGTCGAACGAGGACTCGCTCGCCATGACTTCCTCCTGCGGGTGCGGTGCGGGTGCTGCGCCGGCCGGGCGGTTTCGGTTCCGGGCCGATCCGTTGCTATCCTTCCATCCGCACGTCGGCGACGCAGTCACCGCACGCGCATCCCCGGCGGGTTACCCGAGTGGCCAAAGGGGGCTGACTGTAAATCAGCTGGCATCGCCTACGGGGGTTCGAATCCCTCACCCGCCACGCGATCCACGAGAGGGCGCCTTCCCCGGAGGGCGCCCTCTCGCGCACCCCCGCGCGCGCCCCTGGGGGCCGTTGGGAGACTCCGACGGACGGTCGCGGTGGTCGCCGGACACCTCCGATCCCGCGCGGAGCCCTCCGTCGACGCTGGGAGTCTCCGAACGTGGGGTGCTCGGTGGGACCGGGCGCTCGGTGAGGTGGCGGTGCTGGGCGGGTCGTGCGAGAGGGCGCCTTCCCCGGAGTACCCCTCTCGCGCACCCCCCGCGTTCCCCTGGGGGGCGTTGGGAGACTCCGACGGATGGTCGCGGTGGTCGCCGGACACCTCCGATCCCGCGCGGAGTCCTCCGTCGGCGCTGGGAGTCTCCGAACGTGGGGTGCTCGGTGGGACCGGGCGCTCG
>JAEWGQ010000210.1 GCA_023388235.1 Actinomycetes bacterium
TGGAGCGGGCGACCGCCGCGGTGCGCGCGGTCGAGCTGCGCATGCTCGCGGGTCTCACCGACGCCGAGCGGGAGACGACGTTCCGGGCGCTGCGCCGGATGACGCGGTCGCTGCGCGAGGGCGCCGAGGGCCCGGACGGCACCAGCCGCCACGACTGGTAGACATGCCCGCATGACAGCGGAACGCGACTCCGACCAGGAAGCGATGTCCGCGGCCCTCCGGACTCTCGACGACGTGCTGGAGAAGCAGGGCTGGGACCAGCCGGCCTCCCTCTGGTCGTTCTCGCGATCGCACGTCGGCGAGGAGTTCATCCTGGAGGCGCGGATGGTCCTCGGCGGGGCGGCGTTCCAGCAGGGGCACCCCACCGACGTCCTCGCCGCGGTCGCGGACGCGGCGCAGACCCGCCGTCTCCCCGTCGGCGACCACCTGGTCGCGTTCGTCTTCGCCACCGAGGCCTGGACGGTCGTGGCGAGCGTGGACGACGAGCGGGAGATGATGGAGCAGGCTGCCGACCGGCGCATCCACACCCACCCCGACAGGGTCGAGGTGCGGATGCTGTCCGCCGTCGACCGCGCGGGCTTCCGGTACGAGCACAGCTACGCGCGCGGCAGCGGCGAGCGCACGGAAGGGGTGTACCGCGCCGGCGAGCAGGGCGGGGGGATGGTGCTCGAGGGCGACGCGTACGAGTCCCTGGAGCGGCTGGTCGAGGCCTGCGCCTGATCAGCGCCCGCGCAGCACCCAGGCGCTGGTGCAGCACGAGAAGAGGCCGGCGAACGGTCCGGCGTGCGCTACCGGGCCCGGCTGACCGACACCGCCGTCCGGACCCCCTGCCGTGAGCACGAAGCGGCCGCAGGGCCTCAGCCCGCCGGCGCCGCGCGCACGGTGTCCGCCACGAACGCCACGGCCTCCTGGTCCTCGACCGGCCCGCCGGACTCGTGCCCGTTGTACCGCCAGACCCGCAGGTCCTTCGGCCCGTTCCACTCGCGGTGCGCGGCGACGACGGTCGAGGGCGGGACGATCGTGTCCATGAGCGCGACGGAGAACCGCGCGGGGGCCGTGCCGCGGCGGGCGAGGGCCACGCCGTCGACGTACGACAGGGTGCGCAGCACGCGGTCCGCGGCGTCGCGGTGCACCGCCAGGTACTCGACCACCTCGGCGAACGGCTTGCTGTCGGTGATCCCCACGGCCCGGGCGATGTCGCACAGGAACGGCACGTTCGCGACCACGGCCGCGACGTCGTCGGCCAGCGCGCCGGCGGCGATCGCCATCGCCCCGCCCTGGCTGCCGCCGACCACGGACACCCGGTCCGGGTCGGCGCCCGGCAGGAGCCGTGCGGCGTCGACGGCGCGGACGGCGTCGGTGAACAGCCGGCGGTAGTAGTACGTCGACGGGTCCTCGATGCCGCGGGTCATGACGCCGGGCGCCTGCGGGCCGGTGCCCCACGGGTCGGGGGTCTCGCCGCGGCTCCAGCCGGAGCCCTGGCCGCGGGTGTCGACCTGCAGGTGCGCGAAGCCGGCCGACGCCCACAGCAGGTTCTCGGTCGCCTCGCCGCGCCCGCCGCCGTAGCCGACGTACTGCACGACGACGGGCAGCGGGCCGTCGACGCCGGCGGGGCGCCGGTACCACGCGCGGACGGGGTCGCCGCCGAAGCCCGCGAACGTGACGTCGTGGACCTCGAGGGTCGTCAGCGGGGTGTCGACCCGCGTGGCGACGGGCGCCGTCCCGCGGTCGCGGCTCTCGGCGAGCGTGCTCGTCCAGAAGGCGTCGAAGTCGTCGGGCTCGACGAGCGCCGAGGTGTGCTGCCACAGCGCGGGCTCGGGAAGGTCCTGGAACACGGGGGTCCTTTGTGGTGGGTGGGGGCGGTGCGGGGGAGGCGGCCGTCAGGCGGGTGCGACGGAGCCCCGGGAGTGCAGCGGCATCGCGAGCCGCTCGACGTGCCCGGGAGGGAACGACCGTCCGTCGATCGTCGCGAGGAGCAGCTCGACGGCGCGCCGGCCGAGCTGCTCGTGCGGGATCGCGAACGACGAGAGTCCCGGTCGCAGCCACTCCGCCATCGGGTAGTCGTCGAACGACACCACGGACACGTCCTCGGGGACGCGCAGGCCGGCCTCCTGGAGGCCCTGGTAGACGCCGAAGGCGAGCCGGTCGTTGAAGGTGATGAGGGCGCGCGGCCGGCCGTCCGCCAGGAGCGCGCGGGTCGCCGCGAGGCCCTGCGGGGGGAGCCAGTCGTCGCACAGGTAGCCGGAGGCGGGGGCGAGGCCCTCGGCGGCGAGCGCCTCGCGGATGCCGGTCAGGCGTTCGGTGCCCGCGACCGTGCCCGGTGGCACGTCGTCCGGCCCGGGTCCGGCGCCGACGAGGTGGATCTCGCGGTGGCCCGCGTCGAGCAGCACGCGTGCGGCGGCGCGCCCGGCGGTGATCTCGTCGGGGATGACCGCGGGCGGCGCCCCGGGGCCGGCGGGCAGGGTGTTGAGCAGCACCGTCGGCACCCGGTCGAGCGAGGCCGGGACGGCGCGGGTCCGGGTGAACATCGAGGTCAGGATGATGCCGTCGACCTGACGGTCCTGCAGGGCGTCGATGAGGTCGCGCTCGGTGCCGGGGTCGCCCTCGGTCTCGCCGATGAACAGCATGAACCCGTGGTCGCGGGCGGCCTCGAGGGCCCCCTTGATCATGTCCCCGGCCAGCTGGCTGGTCGCGACCGTGTCGGAGACGAGCCCGAGGGTGCGGGTCGTGCCCTTGCGCAGACCGATCGAGACGATGTTGGGCCGGTAGCCCATCTCGGCGGAGGCCGCCCGGACCCGCTCCTGGACCTCCGCGGAGATCCGGAGCTCCGGACCGCGCCCGGACAGCACCAGCGAGGCGGTCGTCGACGACACCCCGGCGACGCGGGCGACGTCGGCCAGGGTCACGCGCTGTCGGCTCACGGCGGTCCTCCTGTCCCTCGGATCCTAGAGGGCGCCGGGAGGTGCGCATGCCCGCGCCGTGACGCACCCGTGACCTCGTGCCTGCTTGACAACCAGCGGCCCCACTGACGAGCATCATGCCTGCTAAGCCGATTTAGCACGAGTCCCGCCCCCGGGATTCGAGGAGGACGACAGAAGGAGACGGCGTTGTCTCGAACGACTCGACGACTCAAGGGCGCCGCGGCCCCCCTGGGTCTGGCCACCCTGCTGGCCCTGACCGCGTGTGCCGCTCCGGGTGCGTCGTCGGACGACGCCCCCGAGGCCGGCACCACCCCCGTCGCACCCGCCGACTGGACGTGCGGCACCGACGACGTGACGCTCAGCGCGTACATCGAGACGGGCTTCCCGCTCGCCACCGCGCTCTTCGACGAGTTCACCGCGCAGCACCCGAACGTCACCTTCGACGTGCGCGAGGACCAGTTCACCGTCATCACCCAGAACGCCCCGCGCGTGCTCGCCGACAACCCGCCGGACCTCATGCGGCTCCCGCAGGTCTCCGAGCTCGCCGAGGACGGCCTGCTCTACGACCTCGACGACGCCGCCGCGGCGTTCGGGTGGGACCAGTGGCCGGCGTCGCAGCTCGAGCAGATGCGGGTCGACGACGAGGGCCGCCGGGGCAACGGCCCGCTGTACGCCATGGGCCTGAACTTCTCCATGACGGGCGTCTTCTACAACACCGAGCTCGCGGCGCAGATCGGCATGACCGAGCCGCCCGCCACGCTCGCCGAGCTCGACGCGCTGCTGCAGAAGGCCAAGGACGCCGGGATCACGCCGATGGCGCAGTTCAACGGCGGCGCCACCGGCGGTCTGGCGTTCCCGCTGCAGGCCCTCATGGCGTCCTACGGCGAGCCGTCGGAGATCAACGCCTGGACCTTCCAGCAGCCCGGCGCCACCATCGACACCCCGGCGAACGTGCAGGCCGCCGAGCACCTGCAGCGGTGGATCGAGGCCGGCTACTTCGCCGACGACATCAACTCCCTGGACTACTCGATGATGATGAGCCGGTTCATGGAGGGCAAGAGCCTGTTCATCTTCAACGGCGACTGGGAGTCCGGGAACCTGGACGCGCAGATGCCGGGCAAGGTCGGCTTCTTCCTCGTCCCGCCCGTGGAGGCCGGCGGGGAGGTGGGCGCGATGTCGGCGCCCCTCACCTACGGCATCTCGGCCAAGGCCGAGCACCCGCAGTGCGCGGCGTACTTCCTGGACTGGATCGCGACCGACGAGAAGGCGCGCACCATCGCCGTCGAGATCGGCGGGTCGCACCCGATGGGCCCGGCGGACGCCTTCATGCCCGAGATCGACGCCGGCACCGTGACCGCCCAGACCCTGGCCGCGGGCGCCACGATCGGCGAGGACAACGGCGCCATGGAGTTCATCGCGAACGCGACGGGCGCGATCTACCCCAAGAGCTGGACGCCGAACCTGCAGAAGCTCGTCGCGGGGGACCAGGACGCCGCGGGCCTGCTCCAGGCCGTGCAGGCCGACTACGAGAACGAGATCGGCGGCTGATGATGGCATCGCGGACGACCGGCACGACCGGTCCCCGCGAGGCCGTCGAGCGATCCACCACCGACGCCGAGGCCAGGCGCCGTGCCCTCAGGGCGCGGCGCCTGCGCCGAGGGTGGGTCGCCCTCGGTCTCGTGGTCCCGGCGGCGCTGGCGTACCTCGTGTTCGTGCTGCGCCCGCTCGCCCTGACCGTGCAGTACTCCTTCTACGACTGGAACGGCGTCACCGAGTCGACCTGGGTGGGGCTGGGCAACTACCGCCGGCTGCTGGAGCGGCCCGAGCTGCTCGGGTCCATCGTCAACGCGCTGCAGCTGATCATCTACTTCAGCTTCGTGCCCGTGGTCCTGGGCCTGCTGGTCGCCGCCACGATCCGGAAGTTCGCGACCAGCCGCCTCGCGCTGGTGTCCCGGACCGTGCTGTTCCTGCCGCAGGTCATCCCGCTCGTCGCGGCGGGCATCATGTGGACGTGGCTGCTCGCCAGCGACGGCCTGGTCAACGAGGTGCTGCGCGCCCTCGGGCTGGGCTCGGTCGCCCGGGCCTGGCTCGGTGACACGGCGACCGCCCTGCCGGCCGTCGGGGTCATCGGCGCGTGGGTCGCGCTCGGCCTGTGCATGCTGCTCCTGCTCGCGGGCATGGCCAAGATCGACCCCGCGCTCTACGAGGCCGCGCGGATCGACGGCGCCGGCGCGGTCCGGGAGTTCTTCGCGATCACGCTGCCGAGCGTCCGCCAGGAGATCGGCGTCTGCGTGACCGTCACGGTGATCGCCGCGCTCGCGGCGTTCGACATCGTCTACATCTCGACCCAGGGCGGCCCGGCGAACTCCACGCTGGTCCCGGGGCTGGAGATCTTCTACCTCGGGTTCTTCAGCCGCGAGGTCGGGCAGGCGTCCGCGCTGGCGGTCGTCTTCATGGCGCTCGTCCTGGCCATCGTCCTGCCGATCCAGCGCCTCACGAGGGAGGGTGACCGGTGATCGTCTCCCACCGCGAGACGTGGCTCGGCCGCGTCCTGCTCGTCCTGCTGATGGTCGTCACGGTCGTGCCGTTCGTCAGCCTGTTCGTCACGGCCCTGCACGAGCCCGGGACCTACCCCTCGGGGCTGGCGTGGCCCGAGACGCCGCACTGGTCGAACTTCGCCGACGCGTTCCGGGCCGCCGACATGGGCGCGCTGCTGTGGTCGAGCCTGCTGATCGAGATCGGCGTCGTGCCCGTGGCGCTGCTCATCTCGACGCTCGCGGGCTTCTCGCTGGGGCACCTGCGCCCGCCGGGGCACCGGCTGGTGTTCCTGGTGTTCGTGCTGGGCCTGACCCTGCCGTTCCAGGCGGTCATCGTGCCGCTGTACTACCAGATGCGGGACCTGGGCCTGCTGAACACCCGCTGGGCCATCATCCTGCCGCTGATCGGCCTGTACATGCCGTTCGCGGTGATGTGGATGCGCGCGCACTTCGTCAACATGCCCGAGGAGCTGTCCGAGGCGGCGCGCATCGACGGCGCGGGCACGTGGACGCTGTTCAGCCGGATCCACCTGCCGCTGTCCAGCCCCGCGCTGTCCTCGCTCGGGATCCTGCTGTTCCTGTGGACGTGGAACCAGTTCCTGCTCGCGATCGTGCTGGTGGACGACCCCGCGCAGCGGACGATGGCCGGGGCGCTGGGGGCGTTCCAGGGGCAGTGGGGGACCGACGTGCCCCTGCTGTGCGCCGGGTCGCTGCTCATCCTCACCCCGACGCTGCTGGTGTTCGTGGCGTTCCAGCGCCAGTTCGTCTCGGCCCTCATGCAGGGTGCGCTCAAGGGATGAGGACCGGCACCACGACCCGCCCCCCGTTCGACCCGGAGATCGCGGCGGCGCTGCTCGCGGCGCGCTCCGACGTCGTCACCTCCCTCGAGCCGCACGAGATCGCCGGGCTGCGCGCCCGGGCGGCACCACCCGGGCCGTCCGAGGTCGCCCGCGCGACGACCCGGGTCCTCAGCACGCACCGCGCGCCCGGCCCGGCGGGGGGCGTCCCCGTGGCGCTGCTCCGCCCGGCCGGCGCCCCGGAGGACCTGCCCGTCCTGCTGCACCTGCACGGCGGCGGGCTGGTCACGGGGTCGGTCGGCGACGACGTCGCTGCCGCCGCCGCGGTGGCGCCGCGCTGGGCCATCGCCTCGGTCGACTACCGGCTCGCCCCCGAGCACCCGTACCCCGCGGCGGTGGAGGACGCCTACGCGGCCCTGGTGTGGCTGCGGGCCGCGGCCGGCGACCTCGGGGTCGACCCGGGGCGTGTCGTGGTGACCGGGGTGAGCGCCGGGGCGGGGCTCGCCGCCGCGCTGGCGCTGCTCGCCCGCGACCGGATCGGGCCCGTGCTCGCCGGCCAGCTGCTCGTGTGCCCGATGCTGGACGACCGCAACGACTCCGCCTCGGGGCACCAGATGGCGGGAGCCGGCAGCTGGGACAGGACCGCGAACGCCACGGGCTGGGCGGCCTACCTCGGCGACCGGGCCGGCGGGCCCGACACCGACCCGTACGCGTCCGCCGCCCGCGCCCGCTCGCTCGCCGGCCTGCCCCCGACGTTCATCGACGTCGGGTCCGCCGAGACGTTCCGCGACGAGTGCGTGGAGTACGCGGCCCGGATCTGGGCCGACGGCGGGGACGCCGAGCTGCACGTGTGGCCCGGCGGCTGCCACGGGTTCGACGGGCTCGCCCCGTCCGCACGGCTCTCGCAGGACGCGCGCGCCGCGCGCGCCCGGTGGCTCGACCGGCTGCTGCACCGCACGGCGCCGGGCGCACCAGGAGCACCGTGAGCCACGACCCGCACCCGACCCGGCCGGGACACCCCGGCCCCGCGACCCCTGGGAGCCCGATGACCCTCGACGGCCCGCAGCTCATCACCTACGCCGACCGGCTCGGCGGCGACATCCGGGGGGTGCGCGCGCTCCTCGACGGCCCGCTCGCCGGCGCGTTCGACGGCGTGCACCTGCTGCCGTTCTACACCCCGTACGACGGCGCGGACGCCGGGTTCGACCCCCGCGACCACACGCAGGTCGACCCGCGGCTCGGCGACTGGGACGACGTGCGGGACCTCGCGGACGGGCGGACCGTGATGGCCGACGTCATCGTGAACCACGTCTCGCGGGAGTCGGCGCAGTTCCAGGACGTCGTGGCGCGCGGCGCCGCGTCGCCGTCCGCGCCGATGTTCCTCACCCTCGGGTCCGTGTTCCCGGACGGCGCCACCGAGGCCGACCTGGCCCGGATCTACCGCCCGCGCCCGGGTCTGCCGTTCACCGCGATGGTCCTCGGCGGCGAGCGCCGGCTGGTGTGGACGACGTTCACCGGCGACCAGGTGGACATCGACCTGCGGACGCCCGAGGCGTGGGCGTACCTCACCCGCGTGCTCGACGCCCTGACCGGCGCCGGGGTGCGCATGCTGCGGCTGGACGCCGTCGGCTACACCGGCAAGCAGGCCGGGACCGACTGCTTCATGACCGCGGCCACGGACGAGTACACCCGGCGGATCGTCGACCTCGCGCACGCGCGGGGCGCGACGGTCCTGGTCGAGGTGCACGGGCACCACACGCAGCAGATCGAGATCGCCCGGACGGTCGACCGGGTGTACGACTTCGCCCTGCCGCCGCTCGTCCTGCACGCCCTGACGACCGGTGACCTCGGCCCGCTCGGGCACTGGATCGGCATCCGGCCGCGCAACGCGGTCACGGTGCTGGACACCCACGACGGCATCGGCATCGTCGACGTGGGGCCCTCGGAGCTGCGGCCGGGGGAGCCCGGCCTGCTCGGACCGGACCAGATCGACGCCCTGGTGGAGCGGATCCACGAGAACTCGTCCGGCACCTCGCGCCTGGCGACCGGGGCCGCCGCGTCGAACCTCGACCTCTACCAGGTGAACTGCACGTTCTACGACGCGCTGGCCCGCGACGACCGGCGGTACGTGGCGGCCCGGCTCGTCCAGCTGTTCCTGCCGGGGGTGCCGCAGGTCTACTACGTCGGGCTCCTCGCGGGCGGCAACGACATGGACCTGCTCGCCCGGACGGGCGTCGGGCGCGACGTGAACCGGCACCACTACGCCCCGGACGAGGTCACCGCGGACCTGCAGCGGCCGGTCGTCCGGGCGCAGCTCGCCGGCCTGCGCCTGCGGCGGGAGCACCCCGCGTTCGCGGGCGAGTTCACGTGGACCCGGGACGGGTCCCGCGCGACGCTCGCCTGGGAGGCGCCCGGGGCGCGGGCCTGGCTCGAGCTCGACGCCGCGGACGGGACGTTCCGGGTGCGCACCGCGGACCGCACCGGGGCGGGCCGCGTGGAGCGGACGGTGCTCGCGCACACGGACCTCGACGCGTAGGCCGGAGGGCGCGGCCGGGGGCGCGCCTAGAGCAGCCCGAGCTCCCGGGCGCGCGACACGGCGTCCGCCCGCCGCCGCACGCCGAGCTTCCGGTACGCGGACCGGGCCTGCGACTTCACGGTGTTGTGCGACACGTGCAGCCGGGCGGCGACCTCGGCGAGCTCGGCGTCGTCGGCGAGGGCCCGCAGGACGACGAGCTCCCGCTCGGTGAGGCCCACGCCGTCGCGGGCGTCGGGGACGACGACGGGCACGTCCGTGGTGCGGGCGAGGAACCGGTCGACGTCGGGGTCCGCGAGCCGGGTGGCGAGGGCGTGCACGGCGGACCGCTCCTCGGGGGACAGCAGCATCCAGCCCGTGGCCGAGCCGCCGAGCCCGACGACCGCCACGGCCTCCCGCAGGGCGCGCGCCGCGGGGTGGTCGCGGCCCTCGCGGGCGGACGCGGCGGCGAGCAGCAGGCGGCGGGTCACGCGCAGCCGGGGGCCCTCGTCCGGCAGGTCGGGCGCGGCCAGCAGCGCCAGGGCGTCGGCGGGGCGGCCGGTGGACAGC
>JAEWGQ010000323.1 GCA_023388235.1 Actinomycetes bacterium
GTCCTCGCCGGCGGGCGCCGGGGCGTCCGCACCGGTCAGCCGCACGCGCACGCGGGAGGCCCGCACGACGCCCGCGACGATCGGCAGCGCGGGGCCGCGGCCGGCGCCGGAGACCCGCAGGGTCACCTCGTCGGCCACGCCGATCGCGCGCTCCGACCAGGACACGACGCGCGGCGCGGACAGCACCTCGGCGCGGGTGCCGCGCACGACCTCGACCTCCACGTCGCCGCGCAGGGCGGTCTGCACCGCACCGGTGGTCAGGTCGACCGCGGCGAACGGGTGCAGCTCGCCGATGCCGTGCCGGACGAGCGCGTCGAGCGCGGCGCCGAGGCCACCGCCCTGCTCGGGCGCGCCGGCCCAGACGTCGCGGACGACCTCCGGCGGGGTGGACGGGGCGAGCAGCAGCACGGCTCCGCCCGCGACGACCGCGTACCAGTCGCCCGGGGTGTACTCGGGAACGGTCACCGAGAGTCCTCCTGGTGGCTTCGGGGTCGCGGGATGGTGGCCCCGTCGACCGTCTCGTCCCATGTCCTATCGGCACCCTCGACCCCGAACGCAAGCCATCCGGTGCCGTCGTCCGTGATCGGGTCCGCGTCGACCACCACCGCGGTGGCGTTGTCGCGCCCGCCGGCCTCGACGGCGCGGCGCACGAGCTCGGCCGCGGCCGCCCCCGCGCCGGGCGTCCCCGCGAGCACCGCGGCGACGTCCGCCGGGGTCAGCTCGCCGGACACGCCGTCGGAGCACACGAGCAGCCGGTCGCCGGGCTGCGCGGGCAGCATCCAGTAGTCGGGCTCCGGGTCGGCGCCGGTGCCGAGGGCCCGGGTGAGCACGTGCCGCTCGGGGTGGCGCTCGGCCGCGGCCCGGCTGAGCGTGCCCGAGTCCACCAGCTCCTGGACGACCGAGTGGTCGACGGTCAGCTGGGCGAGCTCGCCGGCGGCCCACCGGTACACCCGGGAGTCGCCGACGTTGAACACGAGCCAGTGCGCGGTGCCGTCGTGCTCGCCGAGCGCCACGCCCGCGACCGTCGTGCCGCCCTCGCGCCGCTCGAACGTCGACCGGATCCGCTGCGCCGCCCGCCGGAAGCAGGCGTGCAGGTCCGAGGGGTCGACCGACGTCAGGCCGGCGAGGCGCGCGAACTCCTCGACCGCGAGCCGGCTGGCGACGTCGCCCGCCTCGTGCCCGCCCATGCCGTCGGCGACCAGGAACACCGGCGGGTGGGCCAGCAGCGCGTCCTCGTTCAGCGCGCGCACGCGCCCCCTGTCGGTCGCGGATCCCCACGTCGTGCGCACCTGGACTCCCCTCGGTCGGTCGCGCCCCTATTGTGCCGGTACTCGGCAGCACCCCATCACGTCGTCCGGCAAGACTGCGTGACCAGGGCGGGGGTGTCGCGCCGGACGCCGCGCGCCGGCCTAGATGCCGAGCTGGTACACGCCCCAGTACGCGAGCACGACGAGCAGCGCGGCGCAGGCCGCGCACGTCCCCCACAGCACGACGTGCCCGACGACGCCGCGGGCCAGCGGCTCCCCGGTCTGCCGCAGGTGGCGCAGCCGCGCGACCACCGCGGCCGCCGCGAGCACCGCGGCGAGCCCGAGCAGCCGCACGCCGAGCCAGCCCCCCTGGACGATCCACCCGTTGCGCTCGTACCCGAGGGCCAGCCGCGCGACGGCGACCAGGTACCAGACCAGCGCCCCGACGGTGCCGACGGACGTCGCGGACAGCAGCGCGAGCAGGCGCGCCAGCGCCCGGTCCCGGCCCGGGACGGGCGGCCGCCCGCGCACGTGCTGCACGCCCACGACCACCCAGCGGGCGAGCGGGAGCAGCACCACGAGCCCGACGGCACCCAGGACGAGGAACACCAGCACGTCCCCGTTGCCGAGCCACCGCGGCTGCGGCACGGGCGCCGCCCAGTAGAGCTGCTCGGGCTGGTCCCCCGCGATGCGCGGCCACGTCGACCCGGTGCCGGGCAGCCCCTGCACCCAGCCCGTGAGGTCGCGCAGGAACGCCGGCGCGACCACCCCGTCCACGCGGATGCCGTGGTCCGCCCCGCGGTAGTACCGCACCGTGTACGCGGTGTTCCCGGCGATCGCGACGTCGCGGATGATCTGCTCCGCGCCCTGCACGAGCGGCATGGACGCGTCGGCGGTGCCGTAGGCCACCAGCACCGGCTGGGTCATGCGGCGCTGGTACGGCGCCACGTCGAAGTCCGCGTACTCGAACCCGCCGCCGGGGAGCGACATGCCGACCGCCCGGGGGATCGCCCGGAACACCTGCTGCGGCACCCCGGTGTTGCGCAGGTAGGAGTCCACCGCGAACGCCGCCTGCTGCCGGGCCGGGACGACCGGCGCGGAGACGAGCACCACGAAGGCGATGTCCGGCTGGTCGACCGCCATCACGGGCGCGATCCAGGCGCCCTCGCTCTCCGCGTAGACGCCCACGCGGTCCGGGTCCACCCCCTCGACCGAGCGCAGCACGTCGAACGAGCGCAGGTAGTCCTGCGCCATCGTCACGTAGTCGCGGTGCCGCACCGTGTAGGTGTCGAGGCGCTTGTCCGGCACGAGGGTGGCGACCCCGGCCTCGGCGAGCGCCTGCGCCTGCGCGACGAACGCGTCGGCGAACGCGCCGGTCCCCGCGCCGTGCACGAACACCACGCCCGGGACGTCCCCGGCCACCCCGACGGGCAGCAGCAGCCGGGCCTGCACCGTGGCGCCGTCGAGCGGGACCTCGACGACCGTCTCGTCGACCGGGTACGGCCCCGTCCGCGGGGCGCCGGGGATGGCGGTGGACTCGGCCTGGACGGTCAGCGGGTCGGTCATCGGCACGGGCGTCCACTGCGGCCCGAGGAGCGCGCCCAGGACCGCGAGGACGATGGCCCCCACGACCGTCCCCGCCGCGACCCGGTAGCGCACCTCGCGATTATCGCCGACGGGCCGGCGCTTCCCGCGGACCTCGTCCGTCCCGGGGTCGCCCGGCGCGGCCACCGCGCTCAGAACCCCAGCCGCCCGAGCTGCTTGGGATCGCGCTGCCAGTCCTTGGCCACCTTCACGTGCAGGTCGAGGTACACGCGCGACCCGAGCAGCGCCTCGATGCCCCGGCGGGCGCGGGTGCCGACCTCGCGCAGGCGGGACCCGCCGCGCCCGATGACGATCGCCTTCTGGCTGTCGCGCTCGACGAACAGGTGCACGCGGACGTCCAGCATCGGCGCCTGCCCCGCGGCCACCTCGCGCGGCACGATCTCCTCGACGACCACCGCCAGCGAGTGCGGCAGCTCGTCGCGCACGCCCTCGAGGGCCGCCTCGCGCACCAGCTCGGCGACCATGACGGCCTCCGGCTCGTCCGTGAGCTCGCCCTCGGGGTACAGCGCGGGGCCCTCGGGCAGGTGCCCGACGAGCACCTGCTCCACCACGTCCACCTGGTAGCCGGACTCCGCCGACACCGGGACGATGTCCGCCCACTCGCCGAGCTCGGACACCGCGAGCAGGTGCTCGGCGAGCCGCTGCTTGCCGACGAGGTCCGCCTTCGTGGCGATCGCGACCACGGGCGTGCGGCGGCCGAGCTGCGCGAGCTGCTCCGCGATGAACCGGTCCCCCGGGCCGACCTTCTGGTCGGACGGCAGGCAGAACCCGACGACGTCGACCTCGGTCAGGGTGTCGCGGACCAGGTCGTTCAGCCGCTCCCCGAGCAGCGTGCGCGGCCGGTGCAGCCCCGGGGTGTCCACCAGCACGAGCTGGGCGTCCGGGCGGTGCACGATGCCGCGGATCGTGTGCCGGGTGGTCTGCGGGCGCCCGGAGGTGATCGCGACCTTCTGCCCGACGAGGGCGTTGGTGAGCGTCGACTTGCCGGCGTTGGGGCGCCCGACGAGGCACGCGAAGCCGGAGCGGTGGGTCACGGGGGTCTCCGTCACTGGTCGTGGGACCGGCCGCGGTCCGCGGCGGGCTGGGGTTCGGGCGCCGGCTCGGGCTCGGGCTCGGGGACGCGGGACACGAGCACCCGGGCGACGCGCTTGCGCCGGCCCTCCGTGCCCTGGGCGACGAGCCGCAGCCCGTGGATCTCCCCCGCCGAGCCGGGGATCGGCACCTTGCCGAGCGCCTTGGCGAGCAGGCCGCCGGCCGTGTCGACGTCGTCGTCGTCCACGTCGAGGCCGAACAGCTCGCCGAGCTCGTCCTTGCCGAGCCGCGCGGGCACCAGGTACGCGCCGCCGCCGAGGTCCTCGACCTGCGGCGCGGACGGGTCGTGCTCGTCGGTCAGCTCGCCGACGATCTCCTCCAGGGCGTCCTCGATCGTCACCAGGCCGGCGATCCCGCCGTACTCGTCGACGACCATCGCGAGGTGGTTCGACTCGCGCTGCATCTCCCGCAGCAGCGCGTCGGCCTTCTGCGACTCCGGCACGAACAGGGCGGGCCTGGTCAGCTCGCCCACCGTGATGCTGTCGGCGCCGAGCGCGCTCTCGAAGCTGAGCTTGGCGACGTCCTTGAGCTACAGCACGCCGACGACCTCGTCCGGGTCGCCGTCGATCACCGGCATCCGGGAGACGCCCTTGGAGAAGAACAGGCCCATCGCCGTGCCGATCCCGGCCGTGGTGTCCACGGTGATCATGTCCGTGCGCGGGATCATCACCTCGCGCACCACGGTGTCGCTGAACTCGAAGATCGAGTGGATGAGCTCGCGGTCGTCCTCCTCCAGCACGTCGAACTCGGTCGCCTCGTCCACGATGCTGAGCAGCTGCTCCTCGCTCGTCACCGGGGCCGAGCGGGCGCGGGACGGGGTCACCCGGTTGCCGAGCGCGACCAGGCCGCCCGGGATGGGGCCGAGCACGACCCGGATGCCGTGCACCAGCGGCGCGGTGAGCTGCAGCAGGACGCGCGAGTTGGCGCGGCCGACGCTGCGCGGGCTGGCGCCGACCAGCACGAACGAGACGCCCGTCATGATCGCCGCCGAGAGGATCAGCGAGATCCACCACTCCTCGAAGATCTGCTCGAAGGCGAGCGTCACGAGCACCGCGGCGGTGGTCTCCGCGATGATGCGGCTGAAGTTGATCGCGTTGAAGTACGCGCCGGGGTCCTCCGCGATCGCCGCCAGCGACGTCTTCGCCCGGGAGGTCTCGGCGAGGTCGGCGATGTCGCCGCGCGACTGCACCGCCAGCGCCGAGTCCACGGCCGCCATGAGCCCGCCGAACGCCACCAGGAGGAAGGCGACGACGAAGAACAGGGTTGCGAGCATCCGGCGCCTAGCGCTGTCGGTCGTAGCGGGCGAAGCCCACGAGGATGTCGCGCTGGATGCCGAACATCTCGCGCTCCTCGGCCGGCTCGGCGTGGTCGAAGCCGAGCAGGTGGAGGATGCCGTGCGTGGTCAGCAGCAGCAGCTCCTCGAGCAGGGTGTGACCGGCGGTCTCCGCCTGCACCTGGGCGACCTGCGGGCAGAGCACCACGTCGCCGAGCAGCCCCGCCGGGGCCGGCTCCTCCTCGGTGCCCGGACGCAGCTCGTCCATCGGGAAGCTGAGCACGTCGGTCGGGCCGGGCTCGTCCATCCACTGCACGTGCAGCTGCTCCATCGCCGCCTCGTCCACCAGGACGATCGCGAGCTCGGCGTCGGGGTGCACGTGCATGATGTCGAGCGCGTAGCCCGCGAGGCGCTGCAGGGCGGACTCGTCCACCTCGATGGCGGACTCGTTGTTGATCTCGATGCTCATCGTGTCGGGCCCTGTCGTTTCGGGAGGTGGTCGCGCGGCATGCCGGAGCGGCGTTCGGCGCGGTTCGCGAACTCGCGGGCCTCCTCGCGCTCGTACTGCCGCGCCTGCTGCTTGGCGTCGTACTCGGTGTAGGCGTCGACGATCCGGCCGACGAGGCTGTGCCGCACGACGTCGTCGCTGGTCAGCCGCGAGAAGTGGATGTCGTCGATGTTCCCGAGCACGCGCGTCACCAGCCGCAGACCGCTCGCCGCGTTCGGCAGGTCGATCTGGGTGATGTCGCCGGTGACCACCATCTTTGAGTTGAAGCCCAGGCGGGTGAGGAACATCTTCATCTGCTCGGGCGTCGTGTTCTGCGCCTCGTCGAGGATGATGAACGAGTCGTTCAGCGTCCGGCCGCGCATGTAGGCGAGCGGCGCGACCTCGATGGTCCCCGCGGCGAGCAGCTTGGGGACGAGCTCCGGATCCATCATCTCGTTGAGCGCGTCGTAGAGCGGGCGCAGGTACGGGTCGATCTTGTCGGTGAGGGTGCCGGGCAGGTAGCCCAGCCGCTCCCCCGCCTCCACCGCCGGCCGCGTCAGGATGATCCGGTTGACCTCCTTGCGCTGCAGCGCCTGTACGGCCTTGGCCATCGCCAGGTAGGTCTTGCCGGTTCCGGCGGGGCCGATGCCGAACACGATCGTGTTGTGGTCGATGGCGTCCACGTACTGGCTCTGGCCGAGCGTCTTCGGCCGGATGCTCTTGCCGCGCGCGGTCAGGATCGCCTGGCCGAGCACGTCGGACGGGCTCAGGTTGAGAC
>JAEWGQ010000248.1 GCA_023388235.1 Actinomycetes bacterium
GCCAGCGCCAGCAGACCCTGCCGGGCCAGCTCGACCTCGGCGGGGTCGATGTACTGGCCGAGCGCGACGGCAGCGGCGACGCCCTCGGCGCCGAACTGCACGACGAGCGCCTTCTCGGGCGGCAGCCCGTCGCGGGCGAAGGTGGCGCGCCACCAGGCGGCGTCGGCGCGCAGCAGCTCGGAGACGCCGGGGATGACGTCCACCCGGTTCCAGTACGCGGACGGCGCGAAGGCGGCGGTCACGTCCTCGCTGCTGCCGCACAGCGCCCGCACGTAGCCGCGCAGCACCTTCCCGGCGCGGTTCTCCGCGAGGTCCACGTGCCGCATGACCTCGTCGCGGAACCGCTGCAGGCCAGACTCGACGACCGCGACGACGAGCGCGTCCCGGGTGCGGAAGTGGTGCAGCAGCCCGCTCTTGGACACCTGGGCGCGTGCCGCGACGTCGGACAGGCTGAACCCGGCCCCGCGCTCCTGCAGCAGCTCTCCCCCGGCCGTCACGAGCGCGCGGCGGGTCCGTTCCCGGTCCCGGGTGGCCGGCGGGGCGCCGGTGGTGCTCACGATGTCGTGTCCTCTCCCCCGCGGGACGGGATGGTGCGCCAGGCGGTCACGGCGGCGACGAGCAGCAGCCCGGCCGCGACGAGCGAGGTCACCTGCATGGCGCCGGTGAACGCGTGCTGCGCCTGCTCCATGATGGCAGTCGCGCCCGGGCCGGCGTGCTCCAGCGCTGCGGCGGCGCCGGCCAGCGAGTCCCGCACCGGCTCCGCCAGACCCTCCGGGAGCCCGCCCACGTCGAGCCGCGCCCGGTACAGCGCGGTCTGCACGGACCCGAGCACCGCGATGCCGAGCGCCACGCCGAGCTCGTACGCCGTCTCCGAGATCGAGGAGGCGGCACCGGCGCGCTCCTTGGGCACGGCTCCGACGACGGCGTCCGTCGCGAGGGTGGTCGAGAGCCCGGATCCGAGCCCGCACACCGCGACCGCGAGGCAGAGCAGCCAGAACCCGGGCGTGCCCTCGGCGACGGCGAGCAGCACCAGCCCGACCGCCGACAGGGTCATGCCCGCGGCGATCGCGCGCCCGCGGCCCAGCCGGGTCAGCAGCGTGCTGGCGACGGCGATCACGGCCATGGCGGCGATGGTCGCGGGCAGCTCGACGAGCCCGGCCCGCAGCGGGCTGAGGCCGCGCACGAGCTGCAGGTACTGCGAGAAGAAGAACAGCAGCCCGACGAACGCGAAGATGGCGATCGTCTCGGCGGCCACCGCTCCGGAGAACGCCGGGACGCGGAACAGCGAGACGTCGACGAGCGGCTGCGGCAGGCGGCGCTGCCGGCGCAGGAACGCCAGGCCGGCGAGGACGCCGACGACGGCGGCCAGGGCGACGGTCACGTCGAAGCCGCTCCCCGCCAGGTGCTTGATCGCGTACACGACGGGCACGATCGCGGCGACCGACAGACCCGCGGACAGCAGGTCGACGCGCTTGCCGGCCGGGTTGCGCGACTCGGGCAGCAGCACGGTGCCCGCCACGACGACGAGGACCATCACGGGCACGTTCACCAGGAAGACCGAGCCCCACCAGAAGTGCTCGAGCAGGGCGCCGCCGACCAGCGGACCGATCGCCGCACCGCCGGTCGCGCCGGCGGCCCAGACCGCGATCGCCGTGGCCCGCTGGCGCGGGTCGTCGAACAGGTTGCGCAGGATCGACAGCGTCGACGGCATGATCGTCGCCCCGAACACGCCCAGGAGCGCGCGGGCGGCGATCAGCAGCTCGGGGCTCGGTGCGAACGCGGCGAGCCCCGAGCACACGCCGAAGCCGATGCTCCCCACCAGCAGCAGGCGCTTGCGCCCGAACCGGTCGGCGACGTTGCCCATCGTCACGAGGAGCCCCGCGAGCACGAACGAGTAGATGTCCCCCATCCACAGGATCTGCGTCGAGGTCGGGTCGAGGTCGGCCGTCAGGGCCGGGATGGCGAGCGCGAGGACGGTGCCGTCGACCGCCAGCAGCACGACGGCGAGCGTCAGGACGATCACGGCGGACCACGCGCGCCGGCCCGCACGGGTCGGGGTGGGAGTGGCGGCGGGAAGCAACGTCATGGCCCCATACTGTACCTGACGGTCGGCACAACCGACCGCACGGTCTGTTAGGAGGACGCATGCGTGTGCTGGTGGTGGGTGCGGGGCTCGCGGGGTGCGCCACGGCGCTGTCGTTGCGGCGCCGCGGCCACGACGTCACGGTCGTCGACGCGGCACCGGACCCGGCGTCCGGCGGGTACCTGCTCCAGCTCGACCCGACCGCCGTCACCCTCCTCGACCGGCTGGGCATGGCGGACGTGCTCCGGGAGTCCAGCAGCCCCGCGCCCACCGTCACGGTGCGCCGCGGCGGCCGCACCGTCACCACGCTGCGGACCGACGGGTACCGGCTCGCCCGGCGCGGCGACCTGGTCGGCGCGATCACGCGGCACGCCGCCGGCCGGGTCCCGGTCCGGACGGGCCGCCGGCTCGTCGCCGTGGAGCAGCACAGCGCGCACGTGGTCGCGCAGTTCGCCGACGGGGGCGCCGAACCGTTCGACGTGCTCGTCGGCGCCGACGGGCTGCGCTCCACCGTGCGCCGCCTCGTCCTGGGGCCCGACAGCGCCCTGGTGCACGAGAACGGCTGGACGAACGTCTGGATGGACCTCCCCGCCGGGACGCTCGACCCGGGGACGGCCGAGCTCCACGTCGGGCGCGCGCTCGGCGCCCAGGTCTTCCCCTACCCGGCGGGCGACGCCGTGATGATGGTCGCCTTCCTGCACACCGGCCGGGCGCCCTCGGCAGCCGCGGACCTCGTCGGGCGCGTCGGGCGCGTTCTCGGACCGGGCGCTGCGGGGCGCCGCGTCGCCGAGGCGCTGGCCGCGGTGGACCCGAGCCGGGTCCGCCTGACGCGGTTCGCCCAGGTCCGGGCGCCCCTGTGGCACGCCGGGCGGGTGGTCCTCGTGGGCGACGCCGCCCACTGCATCGACCCGCTGTCCGGGCTCGGCGCGCACGCGAGCCTGCTCGGGGCGACCACGCTCGCCGCGGCCCTGCACCGCAGCGCGGGCGACGTCGACGCGGCCGCCCGCGCCTACACCGCGCTGGTCTCCCGGTTCGTGCGCCCCGCGCAGCACGCGACCGCGGGGGTCGTCGAGCTGGCGAGCGCCCCGTCGGCCGCACGACGGGTCGGCGCCGCGCGCGAGCTCCTGCGGGCGGCGGCCACCTCCCTGCGCGCGGCAGCCCCCGCCGGCGCGGGCCGCCGGATCTCGTGACGGCGCGCTGCATCCGCCGGGCACCTCCCGGGCGTAGTGGGTGTGTCAGCACACTCCGCCCCCGGTCGCGGGGGCACGGACCGAGGAGCACCCCATGCGTCACCGTCCGTTCGTCACCGGGTCCGCCGCCGGGATCGCCGCGGCGCTCGTCGTGGCCGCCGCCGCGCTGCCCGCCTCCGCCGCCACGTCCGGGACCGCCTCGCTGGCCGTCCTGCACGGGGTCCCCGACCTCACCGTCGACGTGTGGGTCGACGGCACCCGCACGCTCGACGACTTCACGCCCGGCACGCTCGCCGGGCCGCTCGACCTGCCCGCCGGCGCCCACACGGTCGTGATCACCGCCGCCGACGCCGCCGACGTCAGCCAGCCCGCCATCGGGCCGGTGGACCTGACCCTCGACGCCGGCGGCAGCTACACGGCCGTCGCGCACCTGGACCCCGCGGGTGCCCCGACCGCCACGCTGTTCACCAACGACCTGTCGGCGGTCCCGGCCGGGCAGGGCCGCCTCGTCGTCCGGCACGTGGCCGCGGCTCCCGCCGTGGACGTCCTCGCCGGCGGCACCCCCGTGATCACGAACCTCAGCAACCCGGACGAGCAGTCGCTCACCGTCCCGGCCGGGACCGTGTCAGCCGCGGTGGCCGCCGCGGGCACCACCACGCCGGTGCTCGGCCCGACCGACCTGGACGTCGCGGAGGGCGCGGACACGATCGTGTACGCGTGGGGCTCCCTCGAGGCGGGCAACCTCGCGCTCGCCGTGCAGACCATCAGCGGGCTGCACTCCGCGCCGGGCGGGGTCCCGACGGGCGAGCTCGGGCTCGCCGCGGACGACGGGACGCCGCTGCCGTGGGTCCTGGGTGCCGTGCTCGTCGCCGCCGCCGCGGTCCTGGCGTCCGTCCGGCCGGCGCGCCGGCGGGCGACCGCACCGCAGGAGCGCTGAACGGCCGGGGCGCGGGCGTGCGCCGTCCCCTCCGCCCGCGCCCCGGTCCCC
>JAEWGQ010000082.1 GCA_023388235.1 Actinomycetes bacterium
GCTCACCGCCGCGGGGCTGCCCGCGGCGAGCGGCGCCGACGTCGTGGCGCTGGTGCGCGCCGGGGACCTCGCGGCCGGACGCGCGGTGCGGCAGGCCGGGCGCGAGATCGGCGCGGTGCTGGCGGCCTGCGTGAGCCTGCTCAACCCGTCGCTCGTGGTCATCGGCGGCGTGGTCGCCGAGGCCGGGGAGCACCTGATCGCCGGCATCCGCGAGGTCGTCTACCAGCGGTCGCTGCCGCTGGCGACGCAGCACCTGCGCATCGTGACCTCCCGCGCCCGGTCCCAGGTGGGCATCCTCGGGGCGTCCGCGATGGCCGTCGACCACGTGCTGTCCCCCGGCGCGATCGACGCGCTCCTCGAGGACCGGACCGCCTGAGCCCTAGCCCAGCGCGGCGCAGACCGCCGCCAGCCGCCCGCGCAGCACCTGGCCCCGCTCGGCGAACGCCCGCTGCTCGCGCACGTACGCGGCCTTGCCGGCGGGCGTCTCGATCGCGAGGGGCTCGAGCCCGTACGCCGTGACGTCGTACGGGGAGGCCCGCATGTCCACGACCCGCACGTCGCGCGCGAGGGCGAACGCGTCCAGCAGCAGCTCCCCCGGCACGGCCGGGCCGAGCTTGAGCGCCCACTTGTACAGGTCCATCGTCGCGTGCAGGCACCCGGGCTGCTCCAGGGCGACCTGCGTCTCGCGCGTCGGCTGCAGGGTGTTGCGCGGCCGGGCCTCCGGGGTGAAGAACCGGAAGGCGTCGATGTGCGTGCACCGGATCCGGTGCCCCTCGACGACGGCGTCGGTGCCGTCCTCGCCCAGGCGCAGCGGCAGCGCGTGCCGGTGCTCCCCCGCCCGCTGCCGGTACACCATCGCCCACTCGTGCAGCCCGAAGCACCCGGTGGCCGCCGGCCGGGACGCGGTCGCCGCCAGCAGCCCGTGCACGTAGCGCACGGTGTCGCCGCGGTCGGCCAGGAACGCCGGCACGTCCAGCCCCACCGTCCCGTCCGGGGCGGTCCGGTACCAGCGCCACGCCGCGTGCGGCAGGTCCGTGCCGGCGGCGAGCGCCGTGCCGGCCCCCGGGTGCCACCGGCGCAGCTGCGCGGGCGTGGCCGGGTAGTACTCGAACAGGAAGTCCTCGACGGCGTGCCGCTCCCCGCGCGCCCGGCGCGCCCGGTGGTCCGCCGTCAGGGCGTCCGCGCGCTCGGCGTGCGCCGCCGCCCGGGCGCGGGCGTCCGGCGCGTCGAGCACGTCGAGCACGGGGTGCACGGGGTGCACGGGGCGCGCGGGGTGCACGGGCACGGTCATGGCGTCCAGGGTAGGTCGCCCCGGCGCGGCGCCCGGCGGGTGCCCTCGGCGCTCCGGGGGCACCGGCGACCCCGCGCGGTCGTCACGCCGCGTCGGCGTAGCTGTCCACCACCGAGACGTCGAGCGCGAAGTCCACCGCGGTGTCCCCGAACAGCAGCCGCCCCGCCTCGACGGCGGACTCGCGCACCGCGCGGGCCACCTCGTCGGCCACGTCCACCGGGGCGTGCACCATCAGCTCGTCGTGCAGGAAGAACACCAGGTGCGGGCGCCCGGGCAGCGCGAGCAGCCGGCGGCGCAGCACCGCCATCCAGCACAGCGCCCACTCCGCGGCGGTGCCCTGCACGACGAAGTTCCGGGTGAACCGCCCCCAGTCGCGCGCCCGGCGCCGGGCCTCGCGCGCGTCCTCCGGCGCCGCGCCCTCCGCCGACGCCGCCTGCCGCGCGGCCAGCCACGCCGCGCCCGGCCGGGGCGAGGACCGGCCCAGCCACGTCGTCACCTGCTCGCCCCGCTCGCCCGCGCGGGCGGCGTCCTCGACCAGCGCGACGGCCCGCGGGTACGCCCGCGCGAGCTGCGGCATCAGCACGGCGCTCGCCCCGGTGGTCGCGCCGTAGATCGCGCCGAGCATCGCGTACTTGGCCTGCGTGCGGTCCTCGACGATCCCCGCCTCGACGACCCCGGCGTACAGGTCCGCGTGCCGCCCGGCCGCCGCCATCGCCCCGTCGCCGGACATCGCGGCGAGCACCCGGGGCTCCAGCTGGGCCGCGTCCGCCACGACGAGCAGCCGCCCGGGGTCCGAGCGGACGGCGGCGCGGATCCCCGCGGGCAGCTGCAGGGCGCCCCCGCCGCTGCTCGCCCACCGCCCGGTGACCACCCCGCCGGGCACGTAGTCCGGGCGGAACCGGCCGTCGCGCACCCAGCGGTCCATCCACGCCCAGCCGTTCGCGGACAGCAGCCGCGCCAGCTTCTTGTACTCCAGCAGCGGCTCGCGCACCGGGTGGTCGAGCGCCCGGATCTCGGCGGTGCGGGTGGACGGCACGTCCAGGCCCGCCGCCCGCAGCGCGCGCAGCAGCTCCGGCTGGGAGTCCGGGTTCAGCCCGGGCCGGTCGAGCGCGGCCGCCACCTGCTCCGCGAGGGCCGCGAGCCGGGCCGGGCGCGCGCCGTCCTGCGGCCGCGGCCCGAGCAGCGAGGTCAGCAGCGCGTCGTGCACGTCGGCCCGCCAGGGCAGCCCGTCGTGCCGCATCTCCGCCGCCACCAGGGCACCGGTCGACTCCGCGGCCAGCAGCAGGCGCAGCCGCCCGTCGTCGCCGGCCTCCTGCAACGTCGTCAGCTGGCGGCGCAGCTCCGCCGGCACGTCGGGCGCCGCGTCCGGCACGGTGGCCGGCAGGTCGTCGAACAGCGTCGCGTCGTCCGCCTCGTGCGCGCCGCCGCCCGGCACGGTGCCACCCCCCGGCGCGGCCCGGTCCCACGG
>JAEWGQ010000091.1 GCA_023388235.1 Actinomycetes bacterium
GCGAGCACCACCGCGTCCGCCCCGGCCGCGCCGATCTCCGCGAGGCGGGCGCGCACCTGCTCGGCCGTCCCGCACACCGCGAGGCGGTCCACCCAGGCGTCCGGCAGCGCCGCGGCGAACGCGTGCCGGTCCGCCGCCGCCGCGCGGGCCGCGCGCAGCTCATCGGCGAACGGCAGCGGCGCGATGTGCACGTCCCAGTCCGGCTCGCCCACCCACTCCAGGGCGGGCCGGACGGCGTCCCGGGCGACCGCCGGGTCGGCGTGCACGGCGGCGACGTCGTACGCCACGACCCGGTGCCCGGGCGCGTCGCCGATGCGCTCGCGCGCGGCCCGCACGTACTCCGGGCCGGCGGGCTCCGCGAGCACCGTGCCGTCGGCGCACCGGCCCGCCACGGCGAGCGACTTCGGCCCGCGCACCCCCGCGAGCACGGGCGGCACCTGCGCCGGGGCGGACTCCAGCCGCACGTGGTCGAGGTGGACGGAGCGGCCGTCCACCGTGACCTCCTCGCCGCGCAGCAGGGCGCGCAGCGCGGTCGCGTACTCCTCGAACGCCGTCAGCGGGCTCGACGGCCACGCGCCGACCTGCCGCATCCAGCCCGGCATGCCGTGCCCGATGCCGAGGTGCAGCCGGCCGGGGAAGAGCTCGGCGAGCGTCGCGGCCTCCATCGCGGCGAAGGCGACGTTGCGCGCCCCGACGGGCAGGATGCCGACGCCGACCCGGATGCGCCCGGTCACCGCCAGCACGGCCGCGGCCTGCGCCGTCCCCCCGCGGAACCCCAGGTCCTCGACCACCCAGAGCTCGTCGAACCCGAGCTCGTCGGCGCGGCGCGCGTACGGCAGGACCTGGTCGGCGGGCAGGTCGCGGGGCAGCAGGACTCCGGTGTCGGGACGCATGGCCCGACTCTAGGGGCGCCGCCGGTCAGACCCGGGCGTGCCGCGCGCGGCCGAAGGCGTACACCCCGTACGCCGCGAACCCGAGCGCCACCAGCGTCAGGAGCACCGGGCCGAACGGCAGCGCCGCGAGGGCGTGCAGCGCGGCGTCGAGACCCTGGGCCTTCTCCGGGTCGCTCTGCACCGCGGCGACCACCAGCAGCACGCCGACCACCGCGAGCGCCGCGCCCTTGCCGACGTAGCCGACCCGGCCCGCCCGGCGCACCCACGGCGCCGGGCTGCTCTCCAGGTCCTCGAGGAACGTCTCCCGCCAGCCCTTCACCACGTGGTACCCGCCGACGACGACCACGCCGAGGCCCGCGGCGCCGACGAGCACCCGGCCGGGGCCGCTGCCCAGCAGGCCGGCGGTCGCACCGCCGGAGCCGCCGGACCCCGAGCCGCTCAGCACCGTGACGGTCGTCCCGGCGAGCACCGCGTACACGACGGCCTTCGCCCCGGCCTTCACGCGCTCGGACGCCTCGCCCCACGCGACGGCCTGCGCCACCTGCCACAGGGCCAGCAGCACGAACCCCACGAGCAGCACCCAGAGCAGCGCCTGACCCACGGGGTTGCCGGCGAGCTGCCGGAGCGCACCCTGCTGGTCCGCCTGCTCACCCCCGGACGTCCACGCGAGCTGCACGGTCACCCAGGCGAGCAGCAGGTGCAGCACGCCGCTCGCCGCGTACCCGAGGCGCGCACCCCGCTCCAGCAGGGGGTGGTCCCCCGCGCTCGCCGCGGCCGACTGCACGTGTCCGGTGGTCATGCAGCGAGGGTGGCACCGGTCGCCCGGCGGCGCGCGCGGAGCGGCGGCGTCAGATCAGGGCGCGCCGGTCGACCTGCTCCGCGGCGTCCGCCTGCCGCAGCGCGCCGCGCCACGGGACCGCCCGGCCGGCCGCCAGGGACGCCGGCACGTCGAGCACCCGCTGGTTGCGCGAGCCCCGGAACGCCAGCGTGAGATCCCGCTGCGCCAGCTCGAACCGGCCGTCGACCAGCACGTCGAGCTCGGCGAGCAGGGCCGCCTTGTCGTCCTGCCCGGCACCGGCCTCGGCCAGCAGCTCCTCGAACGTGTAGCCGGTCCAGCACCACACGTCCTTGGCCCGCCCGTGCTCGGCCCGCAGGCGGCGCACGACGCGCAGGCACACGCCCGTGTTGAGGAACGGCTCGCCGCCGAGCAGGGACAGGCCCTGGACCGCCTCGTGCGCGAGGTCGGCGGCGACGCGGTCCGCGAGCGCCTCGTCGAACGGCTGCCCGTACCGGAACGACCAGGCGGCCTCGTTGAAGCAGCCGGCGCAGGCGAACGGGCAGCCGCTGACGTACAGGCTGCACCGCACGCCCTCCCCGTCCACCATGACGAACGGCTTGTAGTCGGCGACGCGGTCCTGGCTGAGCGCCGCCGCCCGCCACTGGCCGGGCCGCGGGTCCCGGGCCATCAGCTCGCGTCGGCGGGCACCGACCCCGTGCTGCCCGCCAGGTGCTTCACGCGCGAGGAGATCTCGACGTGCCGGCCGTGCACCATCGGCCGCTGCTGCGGGTTGCCGAGGTAGCCGCACGTCCGCTTGACGACGTCGCAGGTGCGCGGGTCGGCGTTCCCGCAGCCGGGGCAGGCGAACCCGCGCTCGGTGGGCGTGAAGTCGCCGGAGAACCCGCACTCCAGGCAGTGGTCGATCGGGGTGTTCGTGCCGAGGTAGCCGACCCGGTCGTACGCGTAGTCCCAGACCGCCTCGAGCGCCTTCGGGTTCTGCTGCAGCACCGGGTACTCGCAGTAGTGGATGAACCCGCCCGAGGCGTACTGCGGGTAGTCCCGCTCGAAGTCGAGCTTCTCGAACGGCGTGGGGGCCTTGCGCACGTCGTAGTGGAACGAGTTCGTGTAGTAGTCCTTGTCGGTGATGTCGGGCACCGAGCCGAACTTCTTCTTGTCGAGGCGGCAGAACCGGTCGGTCAGCGACTCGGACGGCGTGGAGTACACCGAGAACTGGTAGCCGTGCGCGGCGGTCCACTCCTTCGCGCGGGTGGCGAGCGTGCGCAGCACCCGCAGCGTGAACTCCTTCGCCTCCGGGTCCTGCTCCCACGCACCGCCGAAGAACGCCGCGGCGGCCTCGTACAGCCCGATGTACCCGAGCGAGACGGTCGCGCGGCCGTCGCGGAACAGCGCGTCGACGTCGTCGTCCGGCGCGAGCCGCTTCCCGAACGCGCCGTGCACGTACAGGATCGGCGCGTTCGCCGGCACGGCCTCCTTGCAGCGCTCGACCCGGTACACCAGCGCGTCGTGCACGGTCTCGAGCCGCTGCTCGAGCAGCGCCCAGAACGCGTCGAGGTCCCCGCGGGTCTCCAGCGCGATGCGCGGGACGTTGAGGGTGACGACCCCGAGGTTCATCCGGCCCTCGACGACGTCGTTCCCGTCCTCGTCCGACCAGCCCTGCAGGAACGACCGGCAACCCATCGGCACCTTGAACGAGCCGGTGATCTCGACGATCTTGTCGTAGCTCAGGATGTCCGGGTACATGCGCTTGGTGGCGCACTCCACGGCCAGGGTCTTGATGTCGTAGTTCGGGTCCTCCGGGCGCAGGTTGACGCCCCGGCGCAGCGTGAAGATGAGCTTCGGGAAGATCGCGGTCCGCCGCTCCTTGCCCAGCCCGAGGATGCGGATCTGCAGGATGGCGCGCTGGATCTCGCGCTCGAACCAGCCGGTGCCGAGGCCGAACCCGACCGACGTGAACGGCGTCTGCCCGTTCGACGTGAACAGGGTGTTGATCTCGTACTCGAGGCTCTGCATCGCGTCGTAGATGTCCTTGCGGGTCTTCTCCTCCGCGAAGGCCCGGCGCCGCTCGGGGTCGTCGATCCACCGCTCGGCGTCCGCGAGGTGCTTGGCGAAGTTGCGCTCCGCGTACGGGGCGAGCAGCTCGTCGATGCGGTTGACGGAGCAGCCGCCGTACTGGCTGGACGAGACGTTGGCGATGATCTGCGAGATCTGCGCGGTCGCGGTCTGGATGGAGCGCGGCGGGTCGACCTGGGCGTTCCCGATCCGGAAGCCCTCGGACAGCATCGTCCGGAAGTCGATGAGGCAGCAGTTCGTCATCGGGGCGTACGGGTGGTAGTCGAGGTCGTGGTAGTGGATGTCGCCCTTGGCGTGGGCGTTCGCGACGTGCGGGGGGAGCATGCGCAGGCCGATGGCCTTGCCGACGGCGCCGGCCGTGAGGTCGCGCTGGGTGTTGAAGACGTCGGCGTCCTTGTTGGCGTTCTCGTGCACGACCGACTGGTCCTTGCCGACGAGCTGGCCGATCGAGTGGTTGACGTCCAGCGCCTTGGACCGGGCCATGTCCCGCTGCACGCGGTAGTCGATGTAGACCCGCGCGACGTCGTACTGGTGGGACTCGAGCAGCGTGTGCTCGACGACGTTCTGGATCTCGTAGATCTTCACCTCGCCGTCGAACCGCGAGGTGAGCTCGCCGACGACCTGCTCGACGAGGTCGTCCAGCATGAGCTCGTGCAGGGCGCCGAGCTCGCCGTGCACCTCGACGAACGCCTTGGCGACGGCGGCGCGGATGCGGGACGGGTCGAACGGGAGGGCCCGGCCGTCGCGCTTGCGGACGGTCAGCGCCGCCTCCTGCAGGGTGAGCCCCACCGGCTGCCCGGTCCCGTCCAGCTCGATCGTGCTCATCCGCGCCGCTCCCCTCAGGCCCACCGTCGCACAACATCTAGTGCGAATCACAGCGGTGCAACACTAGATCTGGGGGTCGATCCCGGTTGGGCCCTAGGTCCCGTGCGTCGGCCGCCGCCCTGGTCGCGCGGGCGGTCAGCGATCGACTCCCCGGCGCGTCGCGCGGCGTGTCGCGGGAGGCGGCGAGGCAGGCGCGCGCGGCGACGTTACCGTGCGGCATGGCCCTTCGCGTCCTCCTCGTCGGCGGCACCGGCGTCATCAGCTCCGCGTGCACCCGCCTGGCCGTCGAGCGCGGCCTCGACGTCACCCTCCTCAACCGCGGGTCGGCGCCCGCCCGGCCCGTCCCGGACGGCGTGGAGACGCTGCACGCGGACGTCCGCGACCCCGCCTCGGTGCGCGCCGCGCTCGGCGACCGGGAGTTCGACGCCGTCGTGGACTGGGTCGCGTTCACGCCGCGGCACGTCGCGACCGACGTCGAGCTGTTCACCGGCCGGACGGGCCAGTACGTGTTCATCAGCTCGGCGTCGGCGTACCAGACGCCGCCGGAGCGGCTGCCGGTCACCGAGTCCACGCCGCTGCGCAACCCGTACTGGCAGTACTCGCGGGACAAGATCGCCTGCGAGGACGTGCTGCTGCGCGCGTACCGGGACTCGGGGTTCCCCGTCACGGTCGTGCGCCCCTCGCACACCTACGACCGCACCTCCGTCCCCCTGGACGGCGGCTGGACCGCAGTGGAGCGGATGCGCCAGGGCCGGGAGGTCGTGGTGCACGGCGACGGCACCTCGCTGTGGACGCTCACCCACCACGAGGACTTCGCCCGGGGGTTCGTGCCGCTGCTCGGGCACCCGCGCACGCTCGGCGAGGCGTTCCACATCACCTCCGACGACGTGCTGACCTGGAACCAGGTGGTCCGGGCGCTCGCCGCGGCCGCGGGCGTGGAGCCGCGCGTCGTGCACGTGCCGTCGGACGCGATCGCCGCTGCGGACCCCGAGTGGGGCGCCGGCCTGCTCGGCGACAAGGCGCACTCGATGGTGTTCGACACCGCCAAGCTGCGGGCCCTGGTCCCGGACTTCCGGACGACCGTGACGTTCGAGGAGGGCGCGCGCCAGATCGTGGCCTGGCACGACGAGGACCCGGCCCGGCGCGTGGTGGACGCGCGCCTCGACGCGGTGATGGACGACCTGGTGGCGCGGTTCCGCGTGCGCTGAGGCGCACCCTGGGCGGCGGGTGTCGGCGTGTCCTACGATTCGGGACGAATCGCCACATATCGGACCCCGCCCGGCGGCCCGGTCCCGCGCCGAGAGGTGTCCGATGAGCCGAGCCCGCACCACGCACGTCCCCGAGGTGTCCGTCGGCGTCCCCGTCTACAACGGCGCCCTGTTCCTCGAGGAGGCCCTGACCGCCCTGCGCGACCAGGACCTCGAGGACATCGAGGTGATCGTGTCCGACAACGGCTCCACCGACGACACCGTCGCGATCGCCCGGGCGTTCGTCGACGCCGACCCGCGGTTCCGGCTCGTGCGGTCCGCCGTCAACCAGGGCGTCGCCCGGAACTTCAACCGCACCCTGGCGCTGGCCCGCGCCCCGCTGTTCATGTGGCACGCCGCCGACGACCGGGTCGGCCCCGGGCACCTCGTCGCGTGCCGGGACGCCCTGCGGGCGCACCCCCGGTCCGACATCGCGTTCCCGCACGTCGAGCTCATCGACGCGGCCGGCGAGCGCGTCGGGCGGATGGACGACGAGGGCCTGACCTTCGCCGGCCTCTCGCCGTCCGCCCGCGTCGACGTGCTGCTGCGCCGCTCCGTCTACCAGTCGATCGCGTGGGGCGGGGTGCACCGGACGGCGGCCCTGCGGGCGCTCGGCGGCCACCCCCGGTTCTTCGGGGGCGACATCGTGCTGGCCATCCGGTCCGCCCTGCGCGGCGAGTGGGTCGTCGTCCCCGGGACGCACTTCTCCTGCCGCCGGCACGACAACCAGAACAGCAAGGCGGTCGGCGCCGACCCCACCGTGCAGGTCCGCAGCTACGACCCCGCGTTCCGCCGGCCGGTCGCGTTCCCGCAGTGGTACCTGACGTACCGGATGCTGACCGAGGCCGCCGCCGCGCCGCTGCCCGTCACCGAGCGCGTGCGGGCCACCGGCGCCGTGGTCCGCCGGTGGGTCGTCCCCGAGTGGCGGATGCTCCCGTACGACGTGAAGCGGAACCTCATCCGGCTGCGCACCGGCACCTACCGCGGCGCGTTCTCGTCGTCGTCGGGGTACTGGGTCTAGGCCGCTACTCCCCGAGCACCGGCTTCAGCTGGGTGATCCGCCACCGGCGGCGCCACGCCGTGGCCGCCACCCCCGCCGCGAGCCCGAGCAGGCCGATCGCGCCCACGACCACCAGGTCGCGCACGTACCGGTCCTGCGGCCCGCCCGTCAGGGAGATCCGCAGCCCGTCCACCACGTGCGACATCGGCAGCAGCGGGTGCACCACCCGGAACGGCAGCGGGAGCGTCTGCTCCGGGTAGATGCCGGCCGCGCTGGTCAGCTGCACCATCAGCAGCACCAGGGCGACCGCCGACCCCACGATGCCGAACGCCGTCCGCAGCGCGTGCGCGATGGCCGTGAACGTGAACGACGCGACCAGCACCAGCGCGATCGTCGCCGGCCAGCTCCGCGGGTCCAGGCCGAGCCCGAGCTGCACGATCGCCAGCAGCACCAGCGCGCCCGCCCAGCCGATCGCCGCCACCGGCAGGAACCCCGCGAGCGCCACCCGCAGCGAGCTCGACCGGGACGCCAGCCCGCGGGGGTTCACCGGCCGCAGGATCGTGAACACCGCGACGCCGAACACGCACAGCGCGATGCCGAAGAAGAACGGCGCGAGACCCTGCCCGTAGTACTTCGCCTCGTTCTCGGACTCCACCCGCACCTCGGTCGGGTCGGCGAGCTGCTCGGCCGTGCCCTGCGGGTCGGACTGCCCCAGGGTCGGGACCTGCGCCACCGCCGACGTCAGCCCGTCCGCGAGCGTCGACGCCCCCTGGTGCAGCTCCTGCGTCCCGCTCACGAGCTGCCCCGCGCCGTCCGCCGCCGTCTGCAACCCCGTCGTGAGCTCCCCGAGCCCGTCCGCGACCTGCCGCGACCCGGACGCCAGCCGGTCGATGTCGGACCGCGCGGCCTCGATGCGCTGCTGCACCACCGGGATCTCCGCCGTCGCCGCGTCCACCCGCGCGTTCACCGCGTCCGCCGCCGCCCGGACGTCCTGCGTGGCCGCCACGACGTCACCCGCGCGCGACGCCGCCGCGCGGGCCGTCTGCTGGATCTGCTGGAACGCGGGGTCCGCCGCCTGGTCCGGGTGGCTCTGCGCCCACGCGTCGAGCGCGGACACCACCTGCGCCGTGCGGGTCGGCAGCCCCGTGGCGTCCTGCGCCACCAGGCCCGACAGCCGCGCCGCGCTGCCCGCCACCTGGTCGGCGGCACGTCCCGCCGCCGGCAGCGCCGGCACGACCCGGTCCACCAGCGGGTCCACGACCCCGGCGATCCGGGCGTCACCCTGCGCCACCTGCTCCGCGCCGTCGTGCAGGGCCACCGACGCGTCGTGCGCGTTCACCAGGCCGGAGCTCAGCTGCCCCGCCCCGTCCTGCGCGGTCGCCAGGCCGTCGCGCAGCCGGGTGGAGCCGTCCGCGGCCTGCTGCAGGCCCGTCCGCAGCTGCGCGAGCTGCTCGAACGCGACCGCGAAGTACGCCGACGTCGCCGCGGCGTTGATCCGCTCCTTCAGCTCGATCGCCAGCCCCTGGGCCGCCACCCCCACGATGAAGCCGTTCGCCCCGTTGCGGCGCAGCACCACCTCCGCCGCCTTCGGGTCCCCGGACTGCGCGGCGGCCAGGTTCGCGGAGAAGTCCTGCGGGATCGTGATCGTCATGAGGTAGGTGCCGTCCGCCAGCCCCGTCCGCGCGTCGTCCGCGTCCGTCCGGGTCCACGCGACGATCGGCTCGGCCTCCAGGCGGCGCACCACCCGCTCGCCGCCGTCGACCTGCTGCCCCTGCACCTCGACCGGCTGGTCCTCGTCGACCACGGCCACCTTGATGTCCTCGAGGCTGCCGTACGGGTTCCAGTTCGACCACAGGTACAGGCCGCCGTACAGCGACGGGAGCAGGATCAGGAACAGCAGGGCCACGCGCTGCACCGGCACCCGGTACCGGCGCAGCTCCGACCAGGCCAGCGGGACGCTCACGGTTCCTCCACGTGGGTCGGTCGCAGCTCCAGCACCGTCCGGTCGAGCGGCACGGCGGGCAGCGGGGTCAGCGGGGTCCGCGGATCGCCCGCGGCGGTCACGGCGAGCACGGTGCAGGCGTCGGCGGCCGCGACCCGGGCGAGCGCCGCCCAGACGAGCGCCTGCTCCTCGTCCGGCAGGCCGACGTCGAGGTCGTCCAGCACCAGCAGCTCCGGGCGGGCCAGGGCCGCGAGCGCCACCGCCAGCAGCGTCTGCTGCACCGCGGCCAGACCCGACACCCGCTCGTCCCCCGCCGCGGTCAGCCCCGTGAGGTCGCGCACCTCGTCCACCCGGTAGCCCAGGGCGTCCGACCCGCGCGGGCGCACCCGCTCCCAGCGCGCACGCTCCCGGAACGCCGTGGCGACGGTGTGGTTCTCCTCCGGGACCATGACGCGGTCCACCCGCGCCACCGCCGACCGGTGCCGCACCTGGCGCGTGTCGCGCGGCAGGTCGTGACCCAGCACCCGGAGCGTGCCGACCGACGGGCGCGCCCGCCCCGTCAGGCTGAGCAGCAGCATCGACCGGCCCGTGCCCCCGGCGCCGCGGACCTCCACGACCTCGCCCGCCCGCGCCGTGAGGTCCACGTGCCGGTACACCCACGCGCCGCCGGAGCGCATGCCGAGGCCCCGCGCCAGGACGACGGCGTCGGGGTCGGCCGGGGGGACGTCGGGGTCGGAGGGGTCGGCGGGGGCGTCCGGGGCGGCGGGAGCGTCCGGGTCGGACGTCGCGTCGCCGGCCGCCACGGGCTCGAGCGGCTGGGTGTCCGACAGGTCGTCGGCCCGGTCCCGGCGGCGGCGACCGGCGCGACGCCCGAACCGCCCGCGCCGGACGGGACCGTCCCGCCCTGCGGTGCCGGCCGCGCCCGCGGCGTCGGGGGAGCCGCCCCCGGGCTGCGCGGTCCGAGCGGCGCCGGGGTCCTCCGCGTCGTGCTCGTCCTCCGGGTCGTGCGCGTCCTGCGCGTCGTGCGTGTCCTGCGCGTCGCCCGCTACCTGCGCGTCGCCCGCGTCGTCCGCGACCGGCACGTCGCCCGAGTCGTGCTCGACCGGCACGTCGCCCGCGACCGGCACGTCGCGCGCGGCCTGCGTGCCGCCCGGGACCTGCGTGCGTCCCGGTGCCTCCCCGTCGTCCGCGGCGTGCGCGCGCCCCGGGCCCTCCGCGCGGTCCGCGCCGCGCGTGTCGTCCGGGCCCTCCGCGCTCCCCGCCGGGCCGGACGGCGCCGGTCCCTGCCCGGCGGACGCGTCCTCGCGCCCGCCCTGCGACTCCTCGGGTGACATCCGGCACCTCCCTGGGGACGCGTCGGAACCGCCCCCTGCCAGCCAGCCTCCCGGGGGGTCCGGGAGGCCGCAACCCACGGGGCCCGCCTCGCACGTTCGGAGACTCCCAACGGGTCCCCGGAGAGCGCGCGTCGGCCCGAGCACGCACGAGCGCGACGAGGCCCACCTCGCACGTTCGGAGACTCCGAACGGGTCCCCGGGGAGCGCGCGTCGGCCCGAGCACGCACGAGCACGCACCGTCGGAGACTCCGACCGGTGTCCGTGCGGCGCGCGCAGGCCCGAGCCCCGGCCGACGCGGGCGCTGGACCGTCCTAGAGTGGCCGCCGGGCCGCAGGGCCCGTCGACCGGGGAGAGGTGGGACGTGGTGCCGCGGATCGATGCCCCCACCGTGGCGGAGCACCGTGCCGCCCGGCAGCGGGCGCTGCTCGACGCCGCGCGCAGCATGCTCACCGCGGAGCCGGACCGCGTGCCGTCGCTCGCCGAGGTGGGCGAGCTCGCGGGCCTGTCGCGGTCGAGCGTCTACCAGTACTTCCGCTCGCGCGACGACCTGCTGCGGGCCGTCGTCAGCGAGTCGTTCCCGCGCTGGCAGCAGCGGCTCGACGCGGCGATGTCCGCGGCGCCCGGCCCGGCGGCGCGGGTGCTCGCGTTCGTGCGCGCGAACCTGGAGCTCGTCGCGGACGGCGAGCACGCCCTCGCCCGCACGCTCGCCGTGGTGGCACCGGCCGAGGACCTGGCGCGCGAGTCGCACGCGTTCCACGAGGCGCTGCTGCTGCCCGTGCTCGACGCCCTCACGGAGCTCGGCGCGCCCGACCCCGAGACCACGACCGAGCTGGTCAACGCCCTCGTGCACGCGGCGACGCGCCGGGTCGAGCAGACCGGCGACCTCGAGCGCGCCTACGCGGCCACCGCGGCGGTGCTGACCGCCTACCTCGACAGCCTGACGCCGGGCACGCGCGGGCTCCCGGAGGGCGCCGCCGACCTGCCGGGCGCGGACGACCGCTAGGAGACCGGCGGCCCCACGCCGGACGCGGGCGGACCACGCCGGGTCGCCTCACGCCGGACGGGGTCGCCTCACGCCGGACCGGGTCGCCTCACGCCGGACGGGGACGCCTCACGCCGGGTGCGAGCGGCTCGCGCCCTGTGCGAGCGACCTCACGCCGGACACGCACGACCTCACGCCGGGCGCAGGCGGCCGTCCACCATCTCCAGCACGCGGTCCACGTGCTCCAGCACGTCGTGGTCGTGCGTGACCATCACGGTCGCGACGGAGCACTCGTGCGTCTGCCGCGCCAGCAGCTCCACGATCTCGTGGCTGCGGCGGCGGTCGAGCGCGGCGGTCGGCTCGTCCACGAGCAGCACCGACGGCGAGGCCACCAGCGCCCGGGCGATGCCGACGCGCTGGCGCTCACCACCGGACAGCCGCCCCGGGCGCCGGCGGGCGTGCTCGGCCATGCCGACCGAGGCGAGCAGCTCCTCGGGCGGGGTCGCGGCGCGGCGGCCGGTGATCTTCTCGACGAGGCGCAGCTGGTCGATCGCGGTCAGCGCCGGGACCAGGTTGCCGGACTGGAACACGAAGCCCACGTGCTCGCGGCGGAACCGGGCCAGCGCGCGCGCCGACACCCGGGTCAGGTCGGTGCCGTCGACGACGACCGACCCCGACGTCGGGGTGGCGAGCCCGCCGGCGACCGCCAGCAGGCTCGACTTCCCGGCTCCGGACGGGCCGACGACGGCGACGATCTCGCCCGGCCGGACCGTGAGGTCCACGTGGTCGAGGGCCGCGACGACCTGGTCGCCGTCGCCGAACGTGAGCGTGACGTCGGTGAGCTCGAGCCCGGTGCGGACCCGGGTGCTCGTGGTGCTGGTCATCGGTTCTCTCCCAGGGCGGTGACGGGGGCGACGGAGGCGATGCGGGCGGTCGCGACGACGGCGCCGACGAGCCCGAGGCCGACGATCAGCCCCGCGCCGCCGAGCACCGGGGCGGCCTCCAGCGCGAACGGCATCCCGGTGCCGTCGAGCAGCGCCCCGAGCCCGAGGCCCGCCGCGACGCCGACGGCGGTGGCGCCGACCAGGAGGATCGCGGCCTGCAGGATGCCGTCGGTCAGCAGGTAGCGCGTCGAGGCGCCCATCGCCCGCATCACGGCGAGCTCGCGGGTGCGCTGCACGGTCCAGAGCGTGAAGAACGCCCCGACCACCAGCGCGGAGATCGCGTACAGGAACGCCTGGATCAGCTGCATGGTCATCAGCTCGGCCGTGTACCCGGGCGAGGAGTCGAACGCCTCGGTGATCGTGCGGGCCGAGGTGCCGGCGGCCTCGTCGCCGGCGGACAGGTCGATCGCACCGTCGGACACCCCGCGCAGCGCGACCACGCTCGCGACGTCGTACGCGTCGGCGGGCACCGGGTCGCCCGGGCCGGCGCCGGCGTGCACCTCCTGCCATGTCGGCAGCGCGATGTAGCCGATGTCCACGTGCCCGAACGTGCGCTGGTCCGCCGTGAACCCGACGACCTCCAGGCGCGTGCCGACGCGGTCGATCGTCACGACGTCACCGAGGGCCAGGCCCTCGTCCCGCGCGGTGGCGCTCAGCACGACCTCGCCCGGCCCGCTGACGTCGTGGCCGTCGGCGGCCTCCGGCGACACGAACCCGCCGACCTCGACGCCGAACAGCGTGAGGTCCACCGGCGTGCCGTCCTCGTTCTTCGCGTTCACGATCGACGTGCCGAGCAGCTCCGCCTGCGCCACGCCGTCCTCGCCGGCCCAGGTGTCGCGCTGCGCGGTCGTCACCTCCGACCGGGTGAACGCCGAGTCGGTGCGCGTCCCCTCGGCGAACGCGACCGCGTCGACAGGGCTGCGCTGCAACCCCGAGACGCCGTCGACGACGAGCCCGGACGACAGGCCGGACAGCAGCACCATGAGCACGGCGATCAGTCCGATCACCGCCCCCATGAGGCCGAATCGGGTGCGCGCGAAGGTCAGCTCACGCAGTGCGAGGAACACGGAGGTCGCCTCCCGGATCGGGTGCGGCGCCGGGTTCCCGACGCCGTGTCCCCATGATACCGACACACTGTCGGCATCTGGCTGTCTCCCCGGTCACACCCGCTCCGTGCCGTTCGGAGACTCCCAGCGCGTCCGGAGGAAGGCGCGCGGCATCGGAGACCCCCACGGACCCCTCCGACGCCGCGTGGACCTCTCCCCACGCGCTCGGAGCCTCCGAACGGAACCGTGGGAACGCGGGAACGCGGGCGCTGAGCGGCCCCGGGGGCGGGGGAACCGCGGGTGCACGAGAAGGACGGTGTGCCGGAGACCGCTGGGGGCGTGCGCGGGAATCGCGGGTGGGCGGGGAACCGCGGGAGCGCCGGGGTACCGGTGGTCAGTAGGGGACGACGGAGGTGCTCACGACCTCGTTCGTGTCCATGTCGACGACGACCAGCTCGCGCGCGTCGTCGGTCACGGCCGGCCACTGGTCGTCCGGCACGGGGACGAAGGCCGGGTCGTCGGTGCAGGTCGTACGGTCCCAGGTCGACAGGACCTCGCCGGACTCGACGTCGACGACCGCCGTGCGCGGGTGCCGCACCATCCTCCGGTCCGGCCAGGCCGCCGGGTCCTCGATGATGCTGCCGTCCGGGTTCGCCGGCGTGGCGCTCCACCACCCCTCCAGGTCGTCGTGACCGCTCGAGGCCACCGGGGGGAACTCCGCGCACAGGTCGTACGACGCGGCCTCGGTGCTCTGCTCGGTCGGTGTCGGCGTAGGCACCGGCACGTCATCGTTCGCCGAGGTGCACCCGGACAGCACCGCGGCTCCCAGGACGACCACCGCCGCGCACCGCAGCACCGGTACCGCCGGTCCCGCCGGTGCGCGGGTCACGTGGTCGGTCTCGTGCGACATCGCCGGTGCCCTCTCGCGTCGTGGCGGTCGCCGGGGAGGCGATCACCTGGCGCCAGGGTGGCCGCACGAGGACCGCCGCACCGGCACTTCGCGTGTGACCTGGCGCACACCGGACGCCCGGCGGCCGAGCCGCCCCGCGGTGGTCGCGGCCGGGAACGACGAACCCCCGGCCGGAGGATCTCCGACCGGGGGTCCGGTGTACTGCACTGTGCGCGAGGGGGGATTTGAACCCCCACGCCCTTTCGGACACTGGCACCTGAAGCCAGCGCGTCTGCCGTTCCGCCACTCGCGCGCCGCAGAAGACTAACACGATCGCGACCCCGCTCCGGACCACCCCGACGGCGCCCGTCGCGGGCCGCCCGACCCCCGCGCCCCGCCGGCGCACCCGTCCCCACGCACGCTCTGCGCCCACCCGCGCGCACCCCCGCGCCGCCACCTCCACGCGCCCCTGCCTGCACCGCCCCCTCACCTCCCGCGCAGGCCTTTCACGAGGCCCCCGCCCGACGCTCCCCCGCAGGAACGTCCCGGTCACGGCGGGCATGGCTACGATTCAGGCAGAATGTCGGGCGCCGTCCGGTGACCGGCGGCAGACGCGTGCGGTGAGGGAGGTGGTGGGCGTGGGCATCCTCGACCGGTTCGAGCACGGTGTGGAGCGCGTCGTGAACACCGCGTTCGCCAAGGCCTTCCGCAGCGAGGTGAAGCCCGTCGAGCTGGCGAGCGCCCTGCGCCGCGAGGTCGACGACCGGGCCGCCGTGGTGGGCCGCGACCGGACGGTCGTGCCGAACGAGTTCACCATCGAGCTGTCCCCGGGCGACTACGACCAGGTCGAGGCGTGGGGCGCGGAGGCGCTGGCGGACGAGCTGGCGGCGAACGTCACGGAGCACGCCACCGGCCAGCGGTACGCGTTCGTCGGGCCGGTGACGGTGGCGTTCCACGAGTACGAGGACCTGGAGACCGGGCGGTTCCGCGTGAAGTCGGCGACGGTGCGCGGCGCGGCGGCCCCGGCGACGTCGGCGGCACCGAGCCCGCGGCACCCGCTGATCGACATCGACGGGCAGCGGTACCTGCTGACCGGGCCGGTGACGGTGATCGGGCGCGGGTCCGAGGCGGACATCGTGGTGGACGACCCGGGCGTGTCCCGGCGCCACCTGGAGATCCGGGTGTCGCCGCAGGGCGTCGTGGCGTCGGACCTCGGCTCGACGAACGGCCTGTTCGTGGAGGGCCACCAGGTTCCTGCCGCGACACTCCTGGACGGGAACACGCTGACGATCGGCCGGACCCGCATCATGTTCTGGACGGGCGACGGCGACGGACAGGACCTGGACGAGTGAGCGGCTCCACGAACGGCACGCATGAGTGAGCTGACGGTCACCCTGCTGCGGCTGGGCTACCTCGTGCTCCTGTGGGCCTTCGTGGTGTCCGCGATCGGCGTCCTGCGCCGTGACCTGTACGGGACCCGGATCACCAACCGGCGGCGTGGTGCCCCGGCGCCGGCGAACGGCGCGACCCCGGCCGCCGCGCCGGAGCGTCCCCGTGCCGCCCGGCGCGCGGGTCCGACGCGGCTGGTGGTGACGGAGGGCCCGCTGCGCGGGACGACGCTGCCGCTGGGGGCGTCGGCGGTGCTGATCGGGCGGGCGCCGTCGTGCACGCTCGTGCTGGACGACGACTACTCGTCCTCGCGGCACGCGCGCGTGTTCCCGGAGGGCGACCAGTGGCTGGTGGAGGACATGGGCTCCACGAACGGCACGTTCCTGGACGACCAGCGCGTGTCCGGCCCGGCCCCGGTGCGTCCCGGTGCGCAGATCCGCATCGGCCAGAGCGTCCTCGAGCTGCAGGGGTAGCGGGGGATCGTGAGCATCGCGCTGCGGTACGCCGCCCGGTCCGACGTGGGGCTGGTCCGGTCCAACAACCAGGACTCGGCCTACGCCGGGCCGCACCTGCTGGTCGTCGCGGACGGCATGGGCGGGCACGCCGGCGGTGACGTGGCGTCGTCGGTGGCGATCGCGGCGCTGGCGCCGCTGGACGGCGAGTCGCACGGCCCGGACGACG
Organism: Actinomycetes bacterium; assembly: GCA_023388235.1. Classification (GTDB taxonomy): domain Bacteria; phylum Actinomycetota; class Actinomycetes; order Actinomycetales; family Cellulomonadaceae; genus Cellulomonas. Next base: position 16,042 of record JAEWGQ010000091.1, read on the forward strand.
CGCTGGACGAGCTGGAGCGCGCCCTCGAGGAGGCGCGCGAGGAGATCATCACCCGCTCGGAGACGAACCCCGAGCTCGCGGGCATGGGCACGACCGTGACCGCCATCCTGCGCGCGGGCAACAAGCTCGCGATGGTGCACCTGGGCGACTCCCGCGGGTACCTGCTGCGCGACGGCGTGCTGACGCAGGTCACCACGGACCACACGTTCGTGCAGCACCTGGTCAACACGGGGAAGATCACCCCGGAGGAGGCCGAGCACCACCCGCAGCGCTCGGTGGTGATGCGGGTGCTGGGCGACTTTGACGCCGACATCGCCCCTGACCTGTCCGTGCGCGAGGCCCGCCCGGGCGACCGCTGGCTGCTCTGCTCGGACGGCCTGTCGGGCTTCGTCAGCGGCGACACGATCGCGCAGACCCTGCACGAGATCGCGGACGTCGACACGTGCGCCGAGCGCCTGGTGCAGCTCGCGCTGCGCGCGGGCGGCGGCGACAACGTGACCGTCGTGGTGGCGGACGTGCTGGAGCTGGACCAGCTCCGTGACGGCGCCGGCCCGCGCACCAACGCCGTGGTGGTCGGGTCCGCCGCGATCTCCCGCAACCGCCCGACCTCCGCCCAGGACGGCCCCGCGGCGCGCGCCGCCGAGCTGTCGCGCCAGGCGGCGGCGAGCACCCCGGGCGCCGGGGTGCCGGCCGTGGACGACGACGCGGACGAGGACGACCCCGACGAGCGCCGCGCCCGCCGCCGGCGCCGCACGCGCACCGTCCTGCTGTCCGTCCTCGCCGTGCTCGTGCTCGCCGCCGGCGCGTTCGGGTTCTACCGCTGGACCCAGACGCAGTACTACGTCGGGGTCGACGGCGAGGTCGTCGCGATCTACCGCGGCATCCCGCAGTCCGTGGGCCCGCTCGCGCTGTCGCAGGTCGTCGAGTCGACGGACCTGCCCGTGGACGACCTGCCGGAGTTCGTCCGGAACCGGGTCGAGCAGACCATCCACACCGCCTCGCTCGCCGACGCCCGGGTGCGGGTGGAGGCGCTGCTCGAGGACGCCGCGCCGGACGAGCCGGCCCCCTCCCCCACCCCCGCACCGACCGACGCCGCGGCCGACCCCGCGGTGGACCCCGCGACGGACCCCGCGGCCCCGCCGGTGGCGCCCTGATGGCCACCGTCGAGGCGCACCGGGTGCGCGCGGGCCGCGGGACCGAGCTCGCGCTGATCGTCCTGGCGCTGGCCATCGCGATCGCCGCGTACGCGCTGGTCGGCCTGGGGGCGACGGACGAGCTGCCGGCGGACGTGCTCGGCTACGGCGCGGGCCTGGCCGGCCTGGCGCTGGCCGTGCACGTCGTCCTGCGCTGGCGTGCGCCGTACGCCGACCCCGTGATCCTCCCGGTGGTGGTCGCGCTCAACGGCATCGGCCTGGCGATGATCTACCGCATCGACCTCGCCCGCGAGGCCCGCGGCGGCGACGAGATGTTCGCCGGCAAGCAGCTCGCGTGGTCCGCCATCTCCGTGGTCCTGGCGTGCGTGGTGCTCGTGGTGCTGCGGGACCACCGCACGCTGCGCCGCTACACGTATACCGCGATGGTCGCGGGCCTGGTGCTGCTGGTCCTGCCGCTGGTCCCGGGGCTGGGCGTCGAGATCAACGGCGCCCGCATCTGGGTCCGCGCGCTCGGGTTCTCCCTGCAGCCGGCCGAGCTCGCGAAGATCTGCCTCGCCGTGTTCTTCGCCGGCTACCTGGTGACGCACCGCGACACGCTGGCGCTGGCGGGGCCGAAGGTGCTCGGCCTGCAGCTGCCCCGGCTGCGCGACTTCGGGCCGATCCTCGTCGTGTGGGCCGCCTCGATCGCCGTGCTGGTGTTCCAGAGCGACCTCGGGACGTCCCTGCTGCTGTTCGGCCTGTTCGTGGCGATGCTGTACGTCGCGACGGAGCGGCTGTCCTGGATCGTCATCGGCCTGCTGATGTTCGCGGGCGGCGTGGCGCTGGCGACCGCGACGTTCGGGCACGTCGCGGCCCGGTTCCACATCTGGCAGCACGCCCTCGACGCGGACGTGTTCGACCGCGCGGTCGGCGGGTCCGGCCAGCTGGTGCGCGGGCTGTTCGGTCTCGCCAGCGGCGGCCTGTTCGGCACCGGCTGGGGCCAGGGCCGGCCCGACCTCGTGCCGTTCGCGGAGTCCGACTTCATCATCGCGTCGCTGGGCGAGGAGCTCGGCCTCACCGGGCTGATGGCGATCCTCGTGCTGTACCTGGTGCTGTGCCAGCGCGGCCTGCGGACCGCCATCGGGGTGCGCGACGGGTTCGGCAAGCTGCTGGCGGCGGGCCTGGCGTTCGTCATCGCGTTCCAGTGCTTCGTCGTCGTCGGCGGCATCACGCGGATCATCCCGCTGACGGGTCTGACGACGCCGTTCCTGGCGTACGGCGGCTCGTCGCTGCTGGCGAACTGGATCGTGGCCGCCCTGCTGCTGCGCATCTCCGACGACGCGCGCCGCCCGGCGCCCGAGGTCAGCGGGCCGCTGCTCAGCACCCCCGCCGGCGGCCTGGCGCTCGAGGGCGCCGCCGAGACCCCCGCGCCCGCGCGCGGCGCCGCGCCGGACGACCGCCCCACGGAGCAGCTCCGCCGCACGACGGGGGGTGGCCGCTCGTGAACACCGCGCTCCGCCGCCTGTCCACCGTCGTCATCGTCATGTTCCTGGCCCTGCTGGTCGGCACCACCTGGGTGCAGTTCGGGCAGGCGTCCGCGCTGAACAACGACCCGCGCAACGTCCGCACCCTGTACCGGGAGTACGGGCGGCCGCGCGGTCCGATCATCGTCGGGGGCCAGACCGTCGCGCAGTCGACGCCGGTGGACGACCCGTTCGGGTACCAGCGCACCTACCTGCAGCCGGAGCTGTACTCGACGGTCACCGGGTTCTACTCGGTGGTGAACGGCGGCTCCCAGCTCGAGAAGGCCATGAACGACGTCCTGACCGGGCAGGCCGACTCGCTGTTCTGGACGCGGGTGCAGGACCTCGTCACCGGCCGGCAGCCGCAGGGCTCGTCGATCGAGCTCACGCTGGACCCCGCCGCGCAGCAGGCCGCCCTGGACGCCCTCGGCGGCCAGCAGGGCGCGGTCGTGGCCATCGAGCCGTCGACGGGCCGGATCCTCGCGATGGTGTCGACGCCCGGCTACGACCCGAACGCGCTCGCCACGCACGACACGACGGCGGCGAACGCGGCGTACCAGCAGCTCCTGGCGGCCGAGGGCGACCCGCTCGTCAACGCCACCATCAGCGAGAACTACCCGCCGGGGTCCACGTTCAAGCTCATCACCGCGGCCGCGGCGCTCGAGTCCGGCGCGTACACCCCGGACTCGGTGATCGCCGCGCCCGACGTGCTCACCCTGCCGGGCACCCGCACGGACCTGCCGAACTTCGGCGGCGTCTCGTGCGGGGCCGACCAGCAGACCACGCTGGCCGACGCGCTGCGCATCTCCTGCAACACCGCGTTCGCGCAGCTCGGGGTGGACGTGGGCGCCGACGCGCTGCGGGAGCAGGCCGAGCGGTTCGGGTTCGACGACGGCTCCCTCACGGTCCCCATGTCGGTGGCCCGCTCGACGTTCCCGACGGACCCGAACGCCGCGCAGACGGCGCTGTCCGCGATCGGGCAGGAGTCCGTGCGCTCGACGCCGCTGCAGATGGCGATGGTCGCCGCCGCGATCGCCAACGGCGGCACGCTGATGACGCCGTACCTGGTGCAGACCGTCCGGACCGCCGACCTCGACGTCGTGAGCGAGACCGCGCCGCAGGAGCTCTCGGACGCCGTCTCCGCGAGCACCGCGCAGGCGCTGACGGACATGATGGTCTCGGTCGTCGAGTCGGGATCGGGCACGGCCGCCCGGATCGCCGGCGTGCAGGTCGCCGGGAAGACCGGCACCGCGCAGACCGGCCGGGACGGCGAGGCGCCGCACGCCTGGTTCACCGGCTTCGCGCCCGCCTCCGACCCGCAGGTCGCCGTCGCGGTCATCGTGGAGCACGGCGGGTCCGTCGGCTCCGAGGCCACCGGCGGCAAGGTCGCGGCGCCCGTCGCCCGCGCGGTCATGCAGGCGGTGATCGGCCAGTGAGACCCGCACCGGACGTGGTCCTCGGCGGCCGCTACCGCCTGACCCGGCAGATCGCCGTCGGCGGCATGGGCGAGGTGTGGGCGGCGCACGACGAGTCCCTCCAGCGCGACGTCGCCATCAAGGTGCTGCGCGAGGAGTTCGCCGGCGACACCGGGTTCCTCGAGCGGTTCCGCACGGAGGCCCGCAACGCCGGGCGCCTGTCGCACGCGGGGATCGCCGCGCTGTACGACTACGGCGAGCAGGACGGCTCGGCGTTCCTGGCGATGGAGCTCATCGTCGGCGAGCCGATGAGCGACCTGCTCGAGCGCGAGCCCGTGCTGCCCCCCGCCCGGCTGCTGCCGATCCTGTCGCAGACGGCGCGCGCGCTGCACGCCGCGCACCAGGCGGGGGTCGTGCACCGCGACGTGAAGCCGGGCAACATCCTGCTCACGCCGACCGGCAAGGTGAAGATCACCGACTTCGGCGTCTCGCTGTCCAGCAACCAGGTGCCCATGACGGCCACGGGCATGGTGATGGGCACCGCCCAGTACCTGTCGCCCGAGCAGGCCGTGGGCGGGCCGGCCACCGCGGCCTCCGACATGTACGCGCTCGGGATCGTGGCGTACGAGGCGCTCGTGGGGCACCGCCCGTTCACCGGGCCCACCGCCGTCGACATCGCGGTCGCCCACGTGAACACGCCCGTGCCCCCGCTGCCGGCGTCCGTGGACCGGCACATCGCCGCCCTGGTGATGCGGCTGCTGTCGAAGGACCCCGCCGCCCGGCCGTCCAGCGCCGAGGAGCTCGCGCAGCTGTTCGACGCCCTCGTGCCGCACACCCCCGCCGGCGGCAGCCCGCCGGTGTCCATCGTCCCGGGGCGGGCGCGGTCGGTCGCCGCCGCGGGCACGGCGCTCCCCTCCGGGCCGGCCGGACCCGGCGGTACCGGCGGTACCGGCGGTACCGGCGGTACCGGCGGTACCGGCG
>JAEWGQ010000099.1 GCA_023388235.1 Actinomycetes bacterium
GGCTCCCTGGGCGGCGACCAGCAGCGCGAGCGCCGTCGCGAGCAGCACCGAGACCGCCACGAGGGCGATGACCAGCACCGCTCCCGACCCGCGGTCGGGAGTGCCGGAGGCCGCGCGCACGGGGCGCCACCCGGGACGGGACCCGTGCCCAGCGAGCCGGTGGCCCCCGCAGGCACGGACCCCGAGGGCGGGTGCGCGACGCGCCCGGTTCCGCCAGCGCGGCAGGCGATCCACCCAGGTCCCCCGCCACGTCAGGCCCTCGGGCCCCACGACCGGCGCGGGGCTCACCGCTCGGCCCTGCCCGTCGCGGTGCCCTGGACCGTCAGGCCACCGACGAGCGGCAGGCTCGGGCCGACCGTCGACTCCACGGTGACCGTCACCCACCCGTCCTCCCGGCCGACCGCGACGCGTGCACCCGCCCCGGCCACGCGGCGGGTCACGGCGGCCACGTCCGCGTCGCTCTCCCCCAGCGCCGCCGCCCGGGCGCCCGCCCGCGCCGCGTCCGCGCACCTGAGCTGCGTCGCGGCGCTCGCGGTCAGCGCGACGACGACGCCCACGAGCAGAGCCACCACGGGCAGGAGCACCGCGAACTCGGCCGTCACCGCGCCCCGGTCCCGCGGGTCTCGCGGTGACGGCCGCCCGCTCTGGCCCCGTCCGACCGCGCGCCGCCGCCGGGACGCGCCGACGCCGCCACCACCGGCCCCGGCCTTTTCGCCGTCCCGTGCGCCGTCCCCTGCTGCCCCGGACACCGCACCGCTCACACCGAGAGCGCGCCGCGCACGAGCGACAGGAGCATCTCGCGCACCTCGCCGCTGCTGAGGATCACGACGAGCAGGCCGGCGAACCCGACGGCCGCGATCAGGACGATCGCGTACTCGGCGGTCGCCATGCCCGCGTCTCGGGGTATCCCCGCGAGACGGGACCGCACCCCGCGGCGGTCCGGGCCACCGACACGACCTCCGGCCCGCGGGACGGGAGCGCTGACAGGCCGGCGCGGCTCGGTGCGGGGACGACGGCTGCGGATCGGGTTCATGGGGACCTCCTGGGCTCGTGCCGGCACGGTGCCGGCTGCTGGCTCCACGCTGCCCGGACCGGGGTCGTCACCGAAGGCGCTGCACGGCCCGCCTGGGGACGGCCCGGCCGGAGCAGCGCTGGGGAGGAGTCGACGACGCGCGTCCAGCGCCGGCAGCACCCGTCGCGCGCCCAGGCGGCCAGCGGCCTCCCGGCCGGCGACGGTCCACGGGACTACCGCCAGACCGGTCGCCTCGCACCGCACCAGGCCGCCAGGATCATCACGGCCACGCTCGCGACGATCACGCCGTACCCGGCCCAGTCTCCGGGGCCGACGAGCACGGGGTCGGAACAGCGCGGCACGTCGCACACGAAGGTGCTGGTCCGGCTCGGGTCCTCAGAACGCAGGAAGGCGTGGACCACGGCAGCGGGGGTGCGGAGCTGCCCCCCGGTGAGGACGGGCACGAGCGTCTCCACGATCAGGACGTAGGCGAGCAGGACCACCACGACCGCCACGTCCGAACGGAACAGCACGCCGAGGGACGCGCCGCACAGCGCACCGAGCGAGACGACGAGCCCGCCGCGGGCGACCAGGTACAGCACTCCGACGAGATCGACCCCCGAGACGCTGCCCCGGGTGGCGGCGACAGCCAGCATCGCGGCCGTCAACCCCACCGCCGTCAGGACGGCCACCACCATCGAGCAGCCGGCCCAGACCACGACTCGGACGACCGACAGAGTCGACCGGGCGGCCCGCCTGCCGCCTGTGGTCGCCGCGACCCGGGTTCGCCAGTCCCCACCGCAGAGGAGCGCGCCACCGATGAAGGCGAGCACCGCGAGGCCGATCAGCACACCAGCCAGGTCGTGCGGGAACTGTGCCGCGAACATGTAGCGCGGTTCGACGTAGGTCTGCGCGGGGGTCGTGACGTCACCGAACGTCCGCGTGAGCTCGGCGGCTTCGAGCTCCGCGGCGCGGATCGCCGCCTCGGTGCCCGGCCGCGAGCGCCCGAGCCGAAGCGCCACCAGAGCCGACGCCAGCGCGGCCATCGCGACGGCAGTCCCGGCCGACACCCGTCTGCGCAGCTGCAGGTAGACCTCCGCGCCGAGGGCCGCCCTGATCATCCGTTCCTCCGGCGCCTCGCCGAGGGGCGCGGCTCGAACGCGTACCGCCCGTAGATCCGCTCGAAGAGCGAGGAGTCGACCGTCGACTCCGTCACGTCGGCGCTGCCCCTGAGGGCCTCGACCACCACGTCGAGGGGCTCGCCGCCGCTCACGTGCAGCCCTCGTGCCGTCATCTCCGTCGTCCTCCCGGACCCTTCCAGGACCCGCTGGGCCAGCGCATCGTCGCTCGTGCGAAGCACGTGCCCGGGGACCGGGACGTCCGCGCCCACGTCGAGCACCGGTCCGCTCGCGGTGACCCTGCCCCCTTGGAGACAGGTCACCCCGTCGCAGACGAACTCCAGCCGGGCCAGGTCGTGGGAGCAGATCAGGACCGTGCGCCCTTCACCGCGCAGGTCCGCCAGGAGGCGCATCAGCCCGTCGACGCCCTGGGGATCGAGGCCTGTCGTCGGTTCGTCCAGGACGATGGTGGCTGAGTCCGCGACGAGACCGCTCGCGAGCGCGACGCGCTGCGCCATCCCGGTCGACAGCTGCCCGAACCGGCGCGACAGGAACGGGACCACGCCGCACCGGCTCGCGGCGTCGTCGACCACGCTCCTGGTCACGCGCTCCTGCCGACGACGGTGTTCGAGTATCTGCGACACCGTCAGCTCCCTCGGCATCGCCGAGGCGACGAAGAGCACCGTCGGCACGCCTTCACACCGGATCGACCCCCGACGCACAGGAACGAGACCGGCCAGCGCTCGCATCAGCGTCGTCTTCCCTGCGCCGTTGTGTCCGAGCAGAGCGTGCACGGAGGCCGTCGGCACCGAGAAGCTCGCGTTCCGGACCAGGTCCCGGCCCGCCTTGCGCACCGTCACCCCGGAGAACTCGACAGCCGGTGCGGCCATCAGGGCTCGACCACGGCGCAGACCACCGGCGTGTCAGGGCCGTCCCACTGCCCGTCGGGCACCACGGCCACCTGCAACAACCCGGTGACCGGGATCCCCCGTCCGTCCGCGTAGGACGTCACGTGGGGTTCGCAGGCCGCCGTCGCATATCCGATCACCACCGCGTCAGCGGGTCGCGCAGCCGGCGCACCGGGTCCGACGGTCACCACCGCCTCGATCGCCAGCGCACCCGGCTCGGAGCACGAGATCGCGGGGACCATGCCGTCGACCGGAGCCGAGTCGCCGAGACAGTCGTCGGTCGTGATCTCGTCGAACGGAGTAGGCACGAGCGCGGAACGGTCAGCGGTTCCGACATGCTCACCATCGCCCTCGGGGCTCGGCCCGCAGCCCACGAGCACGGCGGTGATGACGACCCCCGCCCCCACCGCCGTGCCCGCCCGTCGCCCTACCCGCACGGGAGGCTCGCGTCGCTCGTGCGGACGGGGCCGCCGAGGTCCTCGGTGCCGTCGGGAGCCCCCGCGGCATGACGGTGGGCCGTCGCGGTGCTCGGCGCCTCCGCTCCCGGGTGCGGGCTGATCGCCACGAGCCCCGTGATCGTCCTGCGCGCGCCAGGTCCGCTTCCGGTCACGACAGCCTCCTCGCGTCGATCGCACCCGGTCAGGTGGGCGTCACCCGTTCGGCCTACTGGCGAACGTATCGACGCTCGCCCGATCGGGTGGTGGGACTTCGGTCCCCGCAGGACAGCGACGGGGAGGGCACGACGGCCCGCGTCCGGTGGGGTCAGCCCAGCAGCGTGCCCGCGAGCGACAGCAGCACCGGGACGAGCCCGGTCAGCACGAACGCCGGCAGGAAGCACAGGCCGAGCGGCAGCACCAGCCGCACGCCCAGCCTCGCGGCGGCCTCCCGGGCGGCGCGGTCGCGGCGACGACGGAGCTCGGCCGCCGCGAGGCGCAGGGCCGGCCCGGCGGGAGTCCCGGCGTCCCAGGCCGACGCGAGGCCCCCGAGCGCGGACC
>JAEWGQ010000167.1 GCA_023388235.1 Actinomycetes bacterium
ACCACGGCCCGCGCCTCGAGCCGGGCGTCGGCCCCGACCTCGCTGCGCGTGCCCACGGTGGACCCGGCGCCGACGCTCGCGCCCCGGCCGACGTGCGCGTGCGCGCCGATCGTCGCGGCGACCTCCACGCGCGCGCCGGGTTCCACCCAGCAGTGCTGCCCGATGCGGGCGCCCGCCTCGACGCGCGCCCCGGGGTCCACCCACGCCGTCTCGGCGACGTAGGCGCTCGCGTCGACGACCGCACCCTTGGCGACGAGCCCGCCGCCGTTGTCGTGCCGCTGGTAGCGCACGACCGTGCCGTCGTCCAGTTCCAGGTCCTCGTATCGCTTCCTCATCCTGCCGGGTAGAACGCCCGGACCGCGCCGGGTGTTCCCGTCAGCGGAGCAGGCCGCGGTACAGCTCCTCGATCTCCGCCACGGACGCGGGCCGCGGGTTGCCGCCCGCGCACACGTCCTCGGCGGCCGCGCGGGCGAGCGCCGGCAGGTCCTCCTCGCGCGCGCCGATGGCCTCGAGCGTGGTCGGGTTGCCGAGGTCGCGGGTCAGCGCGGCGACCGCCTCGACCGCCGCGGCGCGGGCCTCCTCGATCGGCAGGGTCGCGGCGTCCGGCACGCCGAAGGCGGCGGCGACGTCGCGCAGCTTCTCCCCCGTCGCGGCGGCGTTGAACGCCATGACCGGCGCCAGCAGGATGCCGTTGGCGACGCCGTGCGGGGCGGAGTAGAACGCGCCGAGCGGGTGCGCCATCGCGTGCACCAGGCCGAGCCCGACGTTGGAGTACCCCATGCCCGCGACGTACTGCGCGAGGGCCATGCGCTCCATCGCCTCCGGGTCCCCGTCGGCGGCCGCGCGCAGCGACGCCGCGATCACCTGGATGGCCTTGAGGTGGAACAGGTCGGACAGCTCCCAGGCACCGGCGGTGGTGTAGCCCTCGATGGCGTGCGTGAGCGCGTCGAGGCCCGTCGCGACCTTGAGGGCGCGCGGGGCGGTCGCCATCATCTCGGGGTCCACGACGGCCAGGACCGGGATGTCGTGCGGGTCGACGCACACGAACTTGCGCTGCCGCTCGGTGTCGGTGATGACGTAGTTGATCGTCGTCTCCGAGGCGGTGCCGGCGGTGGTCGGCACGGCGACGATCGGCACGGACGGGCGCGTGGTCGCCGCCACGCCCTCGAGCGAGCGCACGTCCTCGAACTCCGGGTTGGCGGCGATGATGCCGATGGCCTTGCACGTGTCCTGCGGCGAGCCGCCGCCCACGGCGACCAGCACGTCCGCCCCCGAGGCGCGGAAGGCGGCGACGCCGGCCTGCACGTTCTCGATCGGCGGGTTGGGCAGGACGTCGCTGTACACCTCGTACGGGAACCCGGCGGCGTCCAGCAGCCCGGTGACCCGCGCGGTCACGCCCGAGGCGACCAGCACCCCGTCGGAGACGACGAACGCCTTCGTGAAGCCGCGCCGGGCGAGCTCGTCCGGGATCACCCCGGTGCTCCCGGCACCGAAGTACGCGGTCTGGTTCCAGATCATGCGCTGCACCATGGCGGCAGCCCCTTCCTGCGACACGGTCGGTGATCCGTTCCATTGCACCGCGCCGCCTCCCCGCGGCCGGGGGCCGAAGGTCCCCGCGGCAGGTCAGCGCAGGTACGCCGCCGCGGCCGCGCGCACGGCCGCACCCGTGCGCTCCAGCGCGGCGGTGCGCAGGGCCTGCTGCTGCCAGTACAGGGTGACGTCCACGTGCCGCCCCGGGTCGAGGTCGACGAGCACCCCGTCGCGCTCGCCCGCGGCGGCGTCCGGCTCGGGCAGCATCCCCCACCCCAGGCCCAGGCGGACAGCGAGCGCGAAGTCGGCCGACGCCGGGACGTGGTGCCGGGGCGGGCCCGCGGGGTCGACGCCCCGCTCCCGCAGGTACCGGTCCTGCAGGTCGTCCTTGCGGTCGAACACCACGAGCGGCGCGGCGGCGAGCGCCGCGGGCGTGGGCCCGTCCGGCAGGTGCGCGGCGGCCAGGGCGGCGGCCGCCATCGGGCGGTACCGCAGCACGCCGAGGCGGTGCACCGTGCAGCCCTGCACCGGCCGGTCGTCCGTCGTGATCGCCGCGACGACCGTGCCGTCCCGCAGCAGCGCGGCGGAGTGGTCCTGGTCCTCGCGGTGCAGGTCGAACAGGACCTCCCCGGCCAGCGGCGCGAGCGCGGGCAGCACCCACGTGCCGAGCGAGTCCGCGTTCACGGCCACCGGCAGCACCGGGCGCCCCTCCTGGCCGCCCGGGCCGCCGACGGCCGCGCGGGCGTCGGCGGCCAGGCCCAGCACCTGCCGCGCCAGCCGCAGGTAGACGGCGCCGGCCTCGGTGACCCCGGCGGGCCGGGTGCGGCGCACGAGCACCTGGCCCACCGCGTTCTCCAGGGCGCGGATCCGCTGGCTCACGGCGGACTGCGTCAGGTGCAGCGCGGCGGCGGCGCCCTCGAACGACCCCTCGTCGACGACGGCCAGCAGCGCGCGCAGCTGCGGCAGGTCCACCTCGGCCACGCCGGTCAGCCCCCCGCGCGGGCGGCGCGCCGCCCGTCGAGGCGCCACGACACGGCCGCGGACGCGGCGAGCACCACCACGCCCGCGCCCAGGCACAGCGCGGCGACCGGGCCCGTGCGGTCCACGAGCCACGCGGCGACGTCCGGCGCCCGGCCGCCCGTGGAGCTCAGCACCAGCCCGACCGCGGTGGACGCGAGCACGACGGGCAGGAACGCGACCATCCGGCCGCGGGTGTACCCCAGCGCGTAGTACACGGGCAGCTGCAGCCCGGCGAGCACCGCGTAGGTGCCGAAGCCCACGGCCAGGGCCGTCAGCAGCGCGCCCGCGTCCACGGGCTGCTCCCGGGCCGCCGCGGCGAGGAGCGCGAGGGCCGTGGCGAGGGCGCCGACCACCAGGTACACCCCGGCGGCGAACAGGTACCGCGCGGCGACCAGCAGCCCGCGCGGCACGGGCAGCACCGCGCGCAGCGTGTCGAGGTCGTACTTGTCCCCCACGGCGAAGGGGTACGACGCGGTCGCGGAGCCGAACACCGCGCCGGCCAGCACGACCACGACCGAGTCGGTGGACACCGCCGACAGGATCGCCGCCACGCCGACCAGGGGCAGCAGCTGCCGCCGGTAGGGGGACACCGTGCGGACGTCGAGCCGCACGGCCGCGGCGAGGGCGCTCACGCCGGCACCGCCGTCCGGGTGCGGCCGCCCAGGTGCACGACGAGCTGGTCGAGGGTCGGGCGCTCGACCACGACGCCCGGGCCGAGCAGCGGCACGTCGTCGGCGGCGACCAGCGCCTCGACGACGACGTCGGTGCGGCGCGCGCCGAGCAGCGGCACGAGGCCGTCGGCGGGCAGGTCGCCCGGGCCCCCGCGCACCAGGACGTAGGCGTCCATCAGGTCCTCCTTGGTGCCCGTGCGCAGGACGCGCCCGCCGCCGAGCAGGGTGAGGTGGTCGGCGATCCGCTCCAGGTCGGCGGTGATGTGGGTCGAGAACAGCACGCTGCGCCCCTCCGGGACCAGGTAGTCGCCGAGGATGCCGACGAGCTCGTCCCGCGCGACCGGGTCGAGGCCGCTCGTCGGCTCGTCGAGCAGCAGCAGCCGCGCGTCGTGGGACAGCGCGACGGCGATCTGCAGCTTCATCGTCATGCCGCGCGAGAGCGCCCGGACGCGCGCCGCGGGGTCGAGCTCGAACTCGGCGAGCAGCGCGGCGTACCGCTGGGGGTCCCAGCGGTCGTAGAACGGGCGCAGGGCGCGCTCGACGTCCCGCAGCCGCCACTCCCCGACCAGGCTGGGGCGGTCGAGCACCACGCCGAGGTCCTGGCGCAGCGCGTCGGGGGCGGGCAGCGTGCGGCCGAGCACCTCCACGCGGCCGGCGCTGGGGCGCAGCATGCCGATGAGGGTGCGGATCGTCGTCGTCTTGCCGGCACCGTTCGGCCCGACCAGGCCCATGACGTAGCCGGTGGGCAGCGCGAGGCTGACGTCCTGCAGCGCGAACCCGCCCACCGGGACGGTGACGTGCTCCATGACCAGCGCGTCGCCGCTCACCGCCGGGCCCCGTCCGCCTCGGCCAGCACGACGTCGAGCATCTCGACCAGGCCGTCGCGGTCCACCCCGGCGATCCGGGCGGCGTCCGCGGCGCTGCCGAGCGCGTCCTCGACCCGCCGCAGCAGCTGCTCGCGCACCAGCGCGGTGTCCACCGGCAGCACGAAGGCGCCCTTGCCGGGCACCGTCGTGATGAAGCCGGCGGCCTCCAGCTCGGCGTAGGCGCGCGTGGTGGTGATGACCGAGATCCGCAGGTCCCGGGCGAGCGCGCGGACGGACGGCAGGGCGTCCCCGTCGCGCAGCTCCCCGGCGAGCACGGCGACCTTGACCTGCTCGGCGACCTGCTCGTACAGCGGGGCCTCCGCGCTGTTCGACACGACGATGCGCACGCCCGCACCTCCTCTACTGTTCATATGCAGTAGGTACAGTAGAGCACCTGCCGGCGACCCCGGCTCGGGACCTTCGCCCCGGGGACACCGACGCCTGCTGCCGGGACCCCGCGCATCAGGGTTGCTGATGGGACATCGGGAACAGTCGTTGGACTGATGGTACGGCGGCCGCCTACCGTCGCCGCGTGTCCCCCGTCCTCGCCGCCGCCCAGGGCCTCGCGTTCGGCCTGTCGCTCATCGTGGCGATCGGCGCCCAGAACGCGTTCGTGCTGCGGGTGGGACTGCGCCGGACGCACGTGCTGCCCGTCGTCGCGGTGTGCGCCGCGTCCGACGCCGCGCTCATCGCGGCGGGCGTCGGCGGCCTCGGCGCGCTCGTCGACCGCGCGCCGGGCGTCCTGGTCGCCGCGCGGCTCGGGGGCGCGGCGTTCCTGCTCGGCTACGCGGTCGTCGCGGCGCGGCGCGCGTGGCGGCCGCCGGGGTCGCTCGCCCCCGAGGACGCACCGGCGCCCGCGGGGCCGTGGCCCGTGGTCGCGACCTGCCTCGCGCTCACCTGGCTCAACCCGCACGTGTACCTGGACACCGTGGTGCTGCTCGGCTCCGTGGCGGGCACCCACGGCGACCTGCGCTGGTGGTTCGGGGCCGGCGCCGCCGCCGGCAGCGTCCTGTGGTTCGCCGGCCTCGGGTTCGGCGCGCGGCTGCTGCGGCCGCTGTTCGCCCGGCCCGGGGCCTGGCGGGTGCTGGACGCGGCCATCGCCCTGGTGATGGTCGCCGTGGCCGCGGGCCTGCTGGCCGGCCTGTGACTCAGGCGGCCGGAGGCCGGCGCCGCACGAGCGCCGTCACGCCGTAGATCCCGACGACGACGGCCACCAGCACCCCGGTGGACAGCAGCTGGCCGCGCGCCGTCCCGTCCGCGAGCATCAGGACCACCAGGCCCGCGAGCGCCGCGAGCGTCGCCCACGTCAGCCACGGGTACCCCCACATCCGCACGGGCAGCGCCTCGCCGCGGGCGCGGGCCTGCGCCTCGAGCCGGGGCCGCAGCCGCAGCTGGGCCACCGCCACCAGCACCCACACCACCAGCAGCGCCGCGCCCACCGCGTTGAGCAGCAGCCCCAGCAGCGTGTCCGGCAGCGCCCAGTTCAGGCCGACCGCCACCACGCCGAACGCCACGGACACCAGCACCGCGACCCACGGCACGCCGCGCCCCGACACCCGGCGCAGCACCTGCGGCGCGTCGCCGCGGCCCGCGAGCGAGAACGCCATGCGGGACGTGCCGTACACGTTGGCGTTGAACGCCGACAGCAGGGCGATCACGACGACCGCCTCCATCAGCCGCGCCGCCCCGGGCAGGCCGGCCACGTCGAGCACGGCGACGAACGGCCCCTCCTGCAGCACCGGCGCGTCCCACGGCAGCACCAGCACCATGATCGCGACGGAGCCGACGTAGAACAGCAGGATGCGCCACAGGATGGTGCGGACCGCCCGGCCGACGGCGCGCTGCGGCTCGTCCGCCTCGGCCGCCGCGATGGTCACGATCTCGATGCCGCCGAACGCGAACACGACCACCAGCAGCCCGGCCGCGATCCCGCCGACGCCCTCCGGGGCGAACCCGCCGTGCCCCAGCAGGTTCGTCGTGCCCACCGGGTCCGTCCCGGGCAACCAGCCCAGCACCAGGAGCACGCCGAGCACGAGGAACACCACGATCGCCGCGACCTTGATCAGCGCGAACCAGAACTCCGCCTCGCCGAAGCCCCGCACCCCCGCGAGGTTCACGGCGGCGAACAGCGCCACGAACACCAGCGCCACCAGCCACTGCGGCACGCCCGGCACCCAGCCGGTCACGATGCGCGCGACGCCGGTGATCTCGGCGCCGAGCACCATGATCAGCGTGAACCAGTACAGCCAGCCGAGCGTGAAGCCCGCCCACCGCCCGAGCGCCGCCTCCGCGTAGACCGAGAACGAGCCGCTCGCCGGCACCGCCGCGGCCATCTCCGCGAGCATCCGCATGACGAGCACGACCAGCACGCCGGCGATGGCGTACGACACCAGGACGGCGGGGCCCGCGGTGGCGATGCCGACGCCGCTGCCCAGGAACAGCCCGGCCCCGATCGCCGAGCCGAGGCCCATCATCGTCAGGTGCCGGGGCCGCAGCCCGTGCCGCAGGTGGTCGTCGTCGGTGTCGATCGGGAGGGCGGGGGGCGTCGAGGTGCGCGGCATGGTGCTTCCGGTTCGGGTGGTGCGGGCGGCGCCCACGGTAGCGGCTCCGCGGGGCCGGGCCCGCTGCGGTTCCGTGCGGGGACGTCAGCCGCGCACGCGCGTCGCCCAGAACGCGACGGCGGCCGCCGCCGCCACGTTGAGCGAGTCCACCCCTCCGGCCATGGGGATCCGCACCGTCAGGTCGGCCGCCGCGACGGTCGCCGGCTTGAGCCCGTCCCCCTCGGCGCCGAGCACCAGGGCCAGGCGCTCGGGCGGGTCGGCCTCCAGGGCGTCCAGGGGCACCGAGTCGTCGGACAGCGCGAGCGCCGCGGTGACGAACCCGGCCTCCCGCAGCAGCCCGATGCCGTCCGGCCACGGGTCGACGCGCGTCCACGGGACCTGGAACACCGTGCCCATCGACACGCGCACCGAGCGCCGGTACAGCGGGTCGGCGCAGCGCGGCGTCACCAGCACGGCGTCCACCCCGATCGCGGCCGCCGACCGGAACGCGGCGCCGACGTTCGTGTGGTCGACGACGTCCTCGAGCACGGCGACGCGGCGCGCCCCGGCGAGCACCGAGGCGACGGACGGCAGCGGCGGGCGGTGCATGGCCGCGAGCGCCCCACGGTGCACGTGGAAGCCGGTGATCGCCTCGAGCACCGCCGGTTCCGCGACGTACACCCGCACCGGCGGGCCGTCGGGGTCGCGCGACGTGAGCATGGCCTCCAGGTCCGGCAGCCAGCGCGGGGACACCAGCACGGACCGGGGCCGGTGGCCCGCGGCGAGCGCCCGGCCGAGCACCGTCGAGCTCTCCGCGATGTACAGGCCCCGGGCGGGTTCGTGCCGCGAGCGCAGCGCCACGTCCGTCAGGGACACGTAGTCGGCGAGCCGCTCGTCGGCGGGGTCGGACAGCGGGACGACGTCGAGCGCGGGCACGTCAGGCGAGGAGCTCGAGCGCGGCGGCGACCAGCAGGCGGCGGCCGGTGGCGATGGTGGGCACGTCCAGCGGCGCGAACTGGGCGGTGTGGTTCCCGGGGACGTCCGGCGAGAACCCGGACGCGTACCCGTCGGGGAACAGGGCCGGGTCCATGCCGCCGAAGAACCAGAACGCGTACGGCACGGGGTCGCCGGGGTACCGGCCCTGCGGCAGCCCGTACTCGGAGAAGTCCTCCGAGCCCATGAGCGGCTCGGCGAGGCGCACCGCGCCCTCGGGCATGACGGCGCGCTGCGCGGCCATCACGCGGTCCACCACCGCGGCGGTGTTCACGGTCGCGGGCGGGTTCTCCCGCATCCCGATGGTCGGCGGCTGCGGGCAGCCCGCGGCGGCGGCCTCGGCCTCGACGACCCGGCGCACCGCGGCGACCGCCCGCTCCATCGACGCGTCCGAGCGGGCGCGCAGGTTGACGGTGAACGTGGCGGTGTCCGGGATGATGTTCGACTTCGTGCCGGCGTGGAACGTGCCGACGGTGACGACGACGGGGTCCTCCGCGGAGGTCTCGCGGGACACGATGGCCTGCAGCCGGGTGACGGCGTACGCGGCCGTCAGCACCGGGTCGACCGTGACGTGCGGCCGGGAGCCGTGCCCGCCGCGGCCGTGCACCGTGACGTCCAGGGTGCAGGCGGCGGCCATGAGCAGGCCGCGGGAGTGGTTCGCGACCCCGGCGGGCAGCGGGCCGACGTGCTGGCCGAGCGCCACGTCGGGCTTCGGGAACCGGGTGAACAGGCCGTCCTCGAGCATCGCGCGCGCGCCGGCCGCGGTCTCCTCCGCCGGCTGGCCGACGACGAGCAGCGTGCCGCGCCACGCGTCCCGGGCGCCGGCGAGCACGTCGACCGCCGCGGCGAGCGCCGTGACGTGCATGTCGTGCCCGCAGGCGTGCATCGTCGGGACGCTCTCGCCGTCCGGGTTCACGTCGGTGTGCCGGCTCGCGTAGGGCAGCCCGGTCTCCTCGCGCACGGGGAGCCCGTCCATGTCGGCGCGCAGCATCACGACCGGTCCGTCGCCGTTGCGCAGCAGGCCCACGACGCCGGTGCCGCCGACGCCCTCGGTGACCTCGAGCCCGGACGCCCGCAGCTCCGCGGCGAGCGCGGCGGCCGTGCGGTGCTCGCGCCCGGACAGCTCGGGGTGCGCGTGCAGGTCGCGGTACAGGTCCCGCCAGTGCGCGTCGCGCGGGTCGGCGGCGTCCAGCACGCGCCGGGCACGCTCCGCGCGCGCTGCGGAGGGCGCGCCGCCGGTCGGGCTGTCGGGCGAGGTCGTGGGGGCGTCGTGCGCCATGCGGCGGGGTCCCTTCCCAGGTCGGCGGTCGGCCCTGGCACGGTACCCCGCCGCCTCCCCCTGCGGCCGGGCCGTCCGCGCCCCTACGATCGGGCCATGCGGTACGGGGTCCTGGGTCCCGTGGAGCTCGTGACCGCGCACGGGGCCGACCCCGTCCGCGGCAGCCGCCAGCGCGCCCTCCTGGCGGTGCTGCTCGCGCACCGCGGTGCGGCCGTCCCGCGCGAGCGCCTGATCGCGGCGCTGTGGCCCGACGGGCCGCCGCCCAGCGCCGAGCACACCCTGCACTCGCACGCGTCGCGGGTGCGGGCGCTCGTGGGGCCGGACCTGCGCGCGGTGCCCGGCGGGTACCGGCTGGACCCGCAGGACCTCGACGCCGACCGGTTCGACCGGGCCGTCCGCGACGCCGCGCGCACCGCGGCC